>JANYKE010000061.1 GCA_025361685.1 Eubacteriales bacterium
CCGCAGATTATCGATGAGCCGCTTATATGGCGTTATTTTGTTTTGCCGCTTGCTAAGAGACTCGCCGACAGCCAACTGGACGAAAGAGAATTTGTGGCTAAGTGTGTTTTCAAAATAAATACGACTATTAAAGGAAGCTACATTTTTTCCAGCGGTAAGAACATGGGAGTTTTTAAGGCTGTCGGTTTTCCGGAAGATGTAGGAAGATTTTATAAGCTTGAAGAATATGAGGGTTACAGCTTTACTGCGCACGGAAGGTACCCAACAAACACACCCGGATGGTGGGGAGGCGCACACCCTTTCGCATTGCTGGATTATTCGGTGGTTCATAACGGTGAGATTTCATCGTACGACACAAATCGTCGCGCCATTGAAATGTATGGATACAAATGTACCTTGCAAACCGACACCGAAGTAATCACGTATATTATAGATTATTTGCATCGCAAAAAAGGACTGACGCTCAAAGAAACATGTTCTGTTATTGCCGCACCATTTTGGAAAACGATTGAAAGAAAGCCGCCGGAGGAGCGTGCACAGCTTGAGTATTTGCGCAACGCATTTTCCTCGCAGCTCATCACGGGTCCGTTTTCAATCCTTGTAGGATTTGAGGGAGGCCTTATGGCATTGAATGATCGATTAAAGCTCAGAAGCATGGTTGTTGCCGAAAAAGATGATAACGTTTACATCGCGAGTGAAGAGGCGGCAATAAGAATAATAGAAAATGATTTGGACAGAATCTGGTCGCCAAAGGGCGGCGAGGGAGTAATAATAACTGTGGAAGGCGGTCAAAAATAATGCCAATTAGTTATATACATCCTGACTACGAGATTATACGAAATTATGACAAGTGTATTGTTTGCCGTGTTTGCGAGCGGCAGTGTGCCAATACAGCTCACGAATATCTTCTCGAAAGTAACAAAATGGTATGCGATGATGCCAAGTGTGTTAATTGCCATAGATGTGTTTCGCTTTGCCCAACGAGAGCATTGAAAATCATCAAGAGCGATCATACGTTTAAGGAAAATGCAAACTGGACAGGGAAGAACATTAAAGAAATTTATAAACAAGCCGAGAGTGGCGGGGTGCTTTTATCTTCAATGGGTAATCCGGAAAAATATCCTGTTTACTTTGACAAGATACTGCTTAACGCCTCGCAGGTAACTAATCCGTCCATCGATCCGCTACGTGAGCCGATGGAGACAAAGGTCTTTCTGGGGAGCAAGCCGGAAAAAATTGAGAGGGATAAAAATGGCAAAATCATAAACAATCTTTCGCCGCATTTGGAGCTGTCAATGCCCATAATGTTTTCGGCGATGAGCTATGGCTCAATAAGTTATAATGCTCACGAAGCGCTCGCACGAGCTGCTGAGAAGCTTGGGATTCTATATAACACAGGCGAGGGCGGGCTGCACGAGGATTTCTATAAATTTGGAAAGAACACAATCGTGCAGGTGGCATCGGGGCGGTTTGGTGTTCACAAGGACTATTTGAACAGCGGTGCAGCTATTGAAATTAAAATCGGTCAGGGTGCAAAACCAGGTATCGGCGGGCATCTGCCGGGCACCAAAATTGTCGGCGACATATCAAAGACACGCATGATTCCTGAGGGCAGCGATGCAATATCTCCGGCACCGCACCATGACATTTATTCTATCGAGGACTTAAGACAACTGGTATTCTCGCTTAAGGAGGCAACGGCTTATACCAAACCGGTCATAGTTAAGATTGCCGCGGTACATAATGTTTCGGCAATTGCAAGCGGGATTGCGCGAAGCGGTGCCGACATAATTGCGATTGACGGGTTTCGCGGAGGCACGGGAGCGGCGCCGACAAGGATAAGGGATAATGTCGGGATACCGATTGAGCTTGCGATTGCGAGCGTCGACAAAAGGTTGCACGATGAGGGTATACGCGATAATGTTTCTCTGATTGCTGCCGGAAGTATTAGGAGCAGTGCAGATATAGTCAAGGCAATTGCGCTTGGAGCAGACGCTGTTTATATCGGAACCGCGGCCCTCATAGCACTTGGCTGTCATTTGTGCAGAAGCTGTCAAATGGGCAAGTGCAACTGGGGAATCGCAACACAGATTCCGGAACTTACAAAAAGGTTGAATCCCGCGTTGGGATATAAAAGACTTGTCAACTTAATGACGGCATGGGAACACGAGATTAAAGAAATGATGGGCGGCATGGGAATTAATTCTATAGAAGCTTTGCGGGGCAACAGACTCATGTTGCGCGGCGTAGGTCTTAACGAAAAAGAGCTTAAAATACTGGGAATAAAACATGCCGGCGAATAAATATTTAATACAAATACGAGGTGAAGAGATTGAAAAGAGTTTATGTAAATGAAGAATGGTGTCTAGGCTGTCACTTGTGCGAATACTATTGCGCATTTGCCTGTACAAATGAAAATGATATGGCTCGTGCCCTTAAGGACAAAAAAATAAATCCCAAAATTAATATTGAGGAAGCAGAGGATATCTGCTTTGCGGTGTCTTGCAGACACTGCCGTGAGCCGCTTTGTGTAAAGGGATGCATAACCGGCGCACTGACCATAAAAGATGGTATAATTACTATTAACAAAGATAAATGCATAAGCTGCTACACCTGCGTTTTGAGTTGTCCGTTTGGTGCAGTTTCACCTTCAGATGACGGTGCTATGCAAAAATGCGATTTATGTATTCTAACAAGCGACGGTACTCCGCAGTGTGTTAAAGGATGTCCGAACGGCGCAATTGTTTTTGAGGAGAGGTGAAGAAATTGAGATATGTGATAATAGGAAATTCAGCAGCTGGCATTGGCGCTGTCGAGGCAATCAGAAAAAATGATAAAGCAGGGACGATTATAATAATTAGTGACGAAGCGTATCATACTTACTCGCGGCCTCTTATTTCATATTTACTGCTTGGCAAAACTACTGAAGAGAAAATGAAATATCGGAGCAATGATTTTTACAGCAAAAATAATTGCGAGATAATATTTTCAAAAAAGGTTGTTAAAATTGATGACGATGAAAAAATGGCAATACTTGTTGACGGGCAGAAAATCGAATATGATAAATTGCTTGTCGCAACCGGATCAACTCCGTTTGTGCCAAAGATGGAAGGACTTGAAAGAGTTAAGAATAAGTTTGAGTTTTACAACCTTGACGATGCAAAAGCCCTTGATAAGGCTGTTGATGAAAATTCAAAAGTGCTTATTATCGGCGCCGGTCTTATTGGGCTAAAGTGTGCAGAAGGAATCAGCAGCAGAACCAAAAGTGTATGCGTTGATTTGGCACCAAATATTTTGTCAAGTATTCTGGATGAAGAAAGTTCAAGAATTGTTAAAGAGCATCTCGAAGAAAACGGAATTTCTTTTTATCTTGGTGAAAGTGTTGCGAAGTTTGAAGAGAATAAAGCAACCTTGACAGGTGGGAAAGAAATTGAATTTGATGTTTTGGTTTTAGCGGTTGGCGTTCGACCCAATACGAATCTATTTTCAGAGATCGGCGGAAAAGTTGGAAGAGGAATAACTGTAGATGATAAAATGAAAACATCGATTCAAAATATTTATGCAGCAGGAGACTGCACCGAGAGCATTGATATTTCCACAGGAGATATGAAAGTAATGGCACTCTTGCCAAATGCATATATGCAGGGCGAATGCGCCGGCATGAATATGTCAGGAAAGGAATACAGCTTTAGCAAAGCAATTCC
>JANYKE010000104.1 GCA_025361685.1 Eubacteriales bacterium
AAGAGATCTCAAAAGAATCTGCAATGTGCAAGGTTATGGCTTCGGATACGGCAATGAAGGTTACCGTCGATGCAGTGCAGATTCTCAGCGGTTACGGATACATGAAGGAATACCCGGTTGAGAAGCGCATGAGAGACGCTAAAATTACTCAGATCTACGAGGGCACAAACCAGATTCAGAGGAACGTCATCGCACTTGAACTTATAAAAGAATTAAACAAGGAAAAGTAGAATAATGAATATAATCGTATGCCTGAAACAGGTACCTGCTACCACAGAAGTAAAAATGAACAAAGAAACGAATACGTTAATCCGTGAAAACAATGAATCTATTATTAATCCGTTTGACACCTACGCAGTTGAAGAAGGACTGTGTATAAAGGACGAGCACGGCGGGAAGGTTACTGCTCTGAGCATGGGTATGCCTTTCGTCGCCGACTTACTTAAGGAAACCATTGCGCTTGGAGTAGACGAAGGCGTTTTGCTAAGCGACAGAGCATTTGCCGGAGCCGATACCCTTGCCACATCCTATGCACTTTCGATGGGTGTTAAGAAGCTCGGACAATATGACCTGATCATCTGTGGCAAACAGGCTACCGACGGCGACACCGCTCAGGTTGGCCCAAGTCTTGCCGAGAAACTCGGGATCCCGCACACGACTTATGTACGCAAAATTGAAGAGATTCGTGAGGGTTATATCAGATGTCAGAGGATGACCGAAGACGGCTATGAAGTTATCGAAATGCCGCTGCCTGCTATCATTACAGTTGTTAAAGAGATTAACGAGCCACGGCTTCCTTCAATTAAGAACATGATGAGAGCAAAGAAAGCAGTGGTGAGCATCCTCACTGCGGAAGATGTCGGCGCCGATATAGAGAAATGTGGTTTGAAAGGCTCACCGACACAGGTTGTTCAGACTTTTGTTCCGGTGCATAATGTTAACAGCGAGATGATCGAAGGCGAACCGGAAGAGCAGGCCAAAAAACTTGTCGAAAAATTATTAAGTATGCATTTTGAAAAAGCGGTTTAGACCTGCTGCGAAAGGATAAAAGATACATGGCTGAAATTAAGATTGTTACAGAAAAATGTATAGGATGTAAGCTTTGCGTGAGTGCGTGCCCTTTCTCTGCAATAGAGGTTGAGGAAAAAAAGGCTGTAATCCTTGATAACTGTACCCTGTGCGGAGTATGCGTCTCATCATGTAAATTTGACGCGATAGATTTTCAGAAAGACGAGACACAGAGCACTGTCGATATTTCATCATATAACGGCGTCTGGGTATTTGCGGAACAGAAAGACGGTGTTCCGAACGGTGTTGCACTAGAGCTTCTCGGAGAGGGTCGCAAACTTGCCGATACACTTCAGTCTCCACTTTCAGCTGTACTTTTGGGTGAAAATGTCGGAGAGACTGCTAAGCAGCTTATTGCTCACGGCGCAGATAACGTCTATCTTGTAGACCACCCTTCCCTTAAAAATTTTATTGATGAATCATACGCTGATATATTTGCGCAACTTATTGAAACATATAAGCCGGAAATTGTTCTGTTGGGTGCAACTACCTATGGGCGTTCGCTTGGGCCGAGAGTTTCTTCGAGAATCAGCACCGGTCTGACAGCCGACTGCACTAAACTCGAAATAGACGATGAAAGAAAAATCCTGCTTCAGACGAGACCTGCTTTCGGCGGAAACCTGATGGCAACTATCATCTGCCCTAACCACAGACCTCAGATGTCAACCGTGAGACCCAAGGTTATGAAGGCGATGGAACCTGATTCCTCAAGACTGGGCAACATAATAACACCTAATGTCAAAATCCCTGAGAACCTTAAGACAAAGGTGCTTGAGGTTGTTTCAACTCTTACTGAAATGGTTAATCTTACCGAGGCCGATATTATTGTGTCGGGCGGCAGAGGCATGGGCGATCCGAAAAACTTTGCTCTCCTCGAGGATCTCGCTAGAGTTCTCGGCGGCGCAGTGGGTGCTTCGCGTGCTGCTGTTGACGCAGGATGGATAGAATACAGCCACCAGGTGGGTCAGACAGGCAAGACAGTCGGGCCGAAGGTATACTTTGCATGTGGTATTTCCGGTGCTGTCCAGCATCTGGCCGGCATGTCGTCATCAGATACTATCATTGCTATAAACAAAAATCCCGACGCGCCAATATTTAATATTGCCACATTCGGAATAGTCGGAGATGTGCTTCAGGTCATCCCCGCACTGATAAGTGAATTCAAAACCCAACTCGGTTAAAGGGTTCGTTTCCTTTTTTCTTAAGTTAATTTATCATATGCTCTTTTAATCATGACTGCAGTTTCTGCTCTGTTCGTTGTATCAAGTGGAAGGAACTTGACTCCGCCACCTTTATCTTTACGGTAACACCTTCAATTTGATTATTACCGAAATTAATTATGTAATACATTCAATCTATTTAATTACGAAATTATTTGTCTCTTTGAAAAAGTATTCAATAAAGGAAGGATGGACCATTAATGATGTCAATAGAAAGCAGATATAAATGCCTGGATAATATGAGAAAAAATTAAAAAATTCTGACACAATGAAAGGACAACGAAAATGATTATTAATTGCACAAAAAAATTG
>JANYKE010000157.1 GCA_025361685.1 Eubacteriales bacterium
AAACCATTTTGCAGATAATCAACAAACAAGGCATTACAATTGATGCCAGCTCATTAAATGAAGTGAAGCGTGCAGTGATTGCAGGAACAAGTTTGAAGAATATTATGCTGACGACGCAGGAAGTGCCTGAAGGCCGAAATAGAAAAGAACTTGAGCAGATGATACTAAGCGGCTTAAAATATAATGTTTGTTCCATGCGACAGTTGTATATTATTGGCAACTTTGCGAAAAAGAATAAGATTGATTTGTCATATAGAGTACATCCCGGAATTGGTGCAGGTGAATCAGCCAGCCGCAATACAGGAGATGCGTATTCTTGTTTCGGTATTCATTTGTCAGATATTGACGAAGCACTAGGCTATGCAAAAAAAAATAGTATCAAATTTACTCAGGTCCATGTTCACATTGGTTCAGGCGGAGATCCGGAAATCTGGAGACAGAACATTGATTTGGAGTTAGGATTTGTTGAAAAATATTTCCCTGATGCCAAAGTTGTAAGTTTTGGCGGAGGACTAAAAGAAGCACGCATGCCAAATGAAACTGCTGCTGATATTAACAAATTAGGCAAATACGCAAAGACGCAGATAGAAAAGTTTTATCAAAGGACAGGCAGAAAGTTAAAAATGGAGATTGAGCCGGGTACTTATATTGTGGCTAATTCGGGATATGCAATTACAAAAGTTATAGACAAAAAGCAAACCGGCAGCAATGGATTCAACTTTGCTATTCTTGATGGTGGTATGGATATTAATGTTCGCCCATTGCTATACGGATCACAACACCCATTCTATATAATTTCAAAAGCCGGACAAATTCTTTCATCTGAATTTGATAAAGAATCATTGAAAAATGCTAAGCACAAGACCGTCGCTGTGGGAAACTGTTGCGAGAGCGGAGATTCACAGTGCCTTGACAGTGATTCGAAGAATATGCCAAGAAGGATGGCTGATCCCGAAGTCGGGGATATCGTCGTAATAGGCGGTGTCGGCGGCTACTGCTCAACTATGACACCATTCAACTACAACTCGCATACCCAAATACCTGAAGTACTTTTGTCAAAAAAAGGACAAGTCATATTAATTCGCAAGCGACAAACTCTCGACCAAATAATCTCCAACGAAATCTGACAAATATGAAACTGATAGAGAAAAAGTTAAGTTGAAAATATTTTTTTCAATTCTTATTTGTTTTTGTCGAGAAGTGGTATAATTAGGTAACAAAATCGTTTAAGTGTGGGGTGACAAATATGAGTAAAGTGCTATATATTAAAGCGAATGGCAAAACACAGGAATTGTCCAGAACATATAGGGTGGCGGATAGTTTTGTCAAAGCATATCAAGAGGCAAATCCGGATGATGAAATAATTACGCTGGATTTGTATGAAGAAGGCATTAGTTTTTTGCCGCAGGGAGACATGAATGAAGTGCATAGGCCGGGACCAGGTGAAGGTGAAGGACATCCGATTTTGAAGTATGCATTTCAATTTGCGAGTGCAGATAAATATATTGTTGCAGAACCATTATGGAACTTGGGGATACCTGCTATTTTGAAAGCATATATAGATTACATTACCGTTGTGGGAATCACTTTTAAGTATACGGAAAGTGGTGCGGTTGGATTATGCACAGGTAAAAAGGCAGTAAACATTACTTCAAGAGGCGGAACATATTTGGAAGGGCCGGCTGCAGGATATGAAATGGGCGATAAATATTTAAAAATATTGTTCGGGTTTTATGGCATTTATGATTTCAGAACAATTGTTGCAGAGGGCTTAGATGTTGTTGGAGCTGATATTGAAGCAATTGTTCAGAACGCAATCAAAGAGGCTCAAGTGATTGCAAAAACTTTTTAGAATAGCGAGGTTGAAAAATTAGCTATGGAAGATGAAAAGAAGTGCAAGATAAAGATTTTGAAGGATGGTCCGTACATTGTTACGGGAAGCGTGCCTTTGTCTGAAAAAATCATTATTGCAAAAGGCAAGGAATACGAATTTATTTCCGGATGCGAATTTCCCTTAAAAGAAACATATTCGCTTTGCAGATGTGGAAAGTCAAAGAATAAACCATTCTGTGACGGAGCACATGAACATTATGATTTTGATGGTACAGAAACTGCCTCAAAGGAAAAATATAAGGATAGAGCAGATTTATATGAGGGATCTGATATGTACGTTTCTGATGATGGAAGGTGTGCATATGCCCGCTTCTGTCATAGAAAAGAAGGCAATGTTTGGGCACTGGCAGAAAAATCCGGCGATCCACATCTTAGAGACGAAGCAATAATTGCGGCAAATGATTGTCCGAGTGGCAGGCTGGTTGCGTATGATAAGGACGGCAATACAACAGAAAAGCAATTCGAACCTGCAATTGAAATTATTCAGGATCCGGAAAACGAAGTGAGCAGTGGTCTATATGTTAAGGGCGGCATCCCAATCGAGTCATGTGATGGTGAGGAATACGAATCAAGAAATAGGGTAATGATTTGCCGCTGCGGTGAGTCAAGAAACAAACCCTTTTGCGACGCAACACATGTCATGGTAAAATTTTCCGATGAAAAATAGTTGCTAATTTTGGACAGAATAATCCTGTTTGATTGCGCATTGCGATTCAGCGGGATTATTATTTTAAGGAGAAAAGGTTGAAAGATATATGAAGTTGGATTATAATTAAACAATAGTTGTTATGCCTACGAATAAAGGCATATATGGGGGTGAGCGCAGTGAGTAATAAAGATACTGTGAAAAATCATTTTGAGCAAGAAGCACATGAGTTTGATGAATTAATTACGAATTTGATTCCATACTATCGACAAATGGTGGAATCGATAGTCAGCACGCTGCCATTTGAAGCTTCAGCCGATATTGATATTATTGATTTGGGATGTGGAACCGGTACTGTTTCACGTGCAATAAAGGATGTTTATCCCAATGCAAAGATAACGTGCCTTGATATTGCCGAAAATATGCTGCAGATGGCACGATTGAAGCTTAAGGATGCGCCTGAGACTGTATACTTAAATGAAGACTTCTACAACTTCAATTTTGATAAGAAATATGATGCAGTTGTATCTTCACTTGCTCTTCATCATCTTGAAACAACAGATGATAAGTTAAAATTTTACAAGGAAATATATGCAGGTATCAAGGAGGCCGGAATATTTGTAAACGCAGATAATGTGCTTGCTTCAAATGATGTTTACCAGCAAAAGTTTATGGATCAGTGGAAAAGATTTATGAGATGGAATTTATCAGAAGAGGATGTCGTGAATATATGGATACCAAAATATTATGAGGAAGACAGACCGGCTCCGCTGATGGATAATTTGGATATGCTTAAGGAAGTAGGATTTAAATCTGTCGATGTTGTATGGAAATATTATAATTTTGCCACATTTATGGCGTTGAAGTAGAATGTTTTTTTGAAGGGAGATTTGGAAATGAAAGTTGGAATAATTGTTCATTCATACACAGGCAATACATTAAGTGTTGCGAAGAGGCTTATGGATAAGCTCATAAGTGACGGAAATACGGTAAATCTTGAGCGAGTTGAAGCAGTTAACGAAGACCCGAAAGCTGCAGCAAATGTTGAACTAAAGACAATTCCCGATATTGGCGATTATGATGTTTTGATTTTCGGTGCTCCTGTTAACGGATTCTCACTCTCGGCTGTTATGAACAAGTACTTATTGC
>JANYKE010000160.1 GCA_025361685.1 Eubacteriales bacterium
TTGTTGCAGCTGTTGTTGTTGCTGTAATTTTCGCGTTTGATATAATTTGAGATGTTTGTGCAAATTAATTTCAAAAAAATCAAAATAAACTTTATCGCAAAATTGTTCCTTAAAAAAAATCGTTTTGTTATAAGCAGCAAACTCACGAGTATTTTTTTTCATCCACAACGGTGCCTCAATATCCAGCTTTTTGCAAATCTCGAGAAACATTTCTTCGAGACAATCTCTAAAAGACTCTCCTTCGGCATGTGAACGCTCAACTTTTTCTTCTTTTATAATCATAGAATTCTTAACAATTTTTCCCCAGATTTTCATTCTTCCTCGTCCTTATTTCGATTTATGTAAAGCTCCTCAATCAGGCTCTTCTCATTCTTATCTTTCTTAGCATTTCTTCTATCTTCAAGTTTATCTTGTAGCAAAATCAGATCCTCGTCCACCTTGTCAGAAAAATATATTTTGCTGTTCTTGCCGCTAAAAAAAGTGTTCTTTATTGCCAACTTAGCTAAATAATTCATATCATCCTCCTAAATCCAATCTACGCCAAAATCGCAATAGTTAAATGTTGCCATGATTACAGGCATGTCATAAAAGTCACTTCCAAGCAATACACCCGTCATCGCCTTTAACATCTGTTTCTTCTGGGTAATCAATTCAAATCTGTTAATTCTGCTGTCTACCCCGAGCCCCACAATTGTCTTTGCCTGACCCTCGGGCTGCTCATAAATATACTCGCCCGCACCTGCTCTGTTAATTTTAGCAATCTTTACTTCTTCTGGAGCGCCAATTGACTCAACAAGTTCAGCAATAATGTTTATTGATTGGGAAATCTCGTGCACACGAACCAAAGTTCTCGCGTAACAATCCCCATCGTTATATTTTATTATCGTAAATTCAGGAAAATATTCTTTGTATCTCTCAGCTCTTTTATCTTCGGAAATATTTGATGCCTTAGCAACCGGTCCCGTAAGTCCAAGAATTCGGGCATTGCTTTCTTCAAGCACTCCAACATTTTTCAAAACACTTTTGATTGCCTTGTCATATGAAAACACTTCAATTATTCCCTCAAAATATTCATCAATATTATGTATGGTTGAAGCTATCAGTCTCAAAATATTTCTGTTGTATTTTTTTATTCCGCCAACAAGATTGAAATCAATTACAACTCGATTCCCAAATGACTCAAAATATAACTTGGCAATTTTTTCTCTTTGTCGTAGCAATTCGCCATACAGAATGCCCAGATTCATAGCTCTTGCAATGTTTGAAAGAACAAGCAAATGACTGTTGATTCTCTCAAGCTCATCAAAAATTATTCTTAGCTTTTCAACCTTGTCCGAAATTCCAATTTGTGAAATCTCCTCAAGAATTTTACAATATGCCTCAGAATTGCAGATTGCGCTTGAAATTCCGGAAAATTTTAATTTTCTTAACACTTCATCAATTTGCTTAGGTTCTTCATTGCCGATATGCGCCATGACATCAAGCATTGTTATTTCTGCTTCGGAAATATCATTGGCCGGATCAAGTTCAACTTCACCTGTAAATGGAAGCCCAATACGAAAATCGCGAATTCTCATTTCAGTTCACCTCTGCTATTTTCCATGCTAATTACAGCTTTAATTATTTCTTCCGGGTTTGGCGGACACCCTTCAATGTGTCCTGACGTATTCATATAATCGTTCAATGAAAGTGCACACTCACCTACCGAAAATACTGCTGCCGGTTTCCGCATGCCGCTTGCAACTTTTCTAATGTTAAGAAAATTGTTCTGTGTAACTGTCCCTGTGACAACAAGCACATCAGCCTTGACAGGATTAATTACGTATTTTATTCCGAAATTTTCGGCACCGTATACTGAACATTCTGACTGAAGCAGTTCCGAATAGCATCCGTTACAGCCTCCGCAGTTGAATATTGTTATCCAAATTGATCTAGGCATCTTGTCCTCCAATTCCCGCCATACAACTTATTATCTAATGGACAGCCAAACTACATTTGTTATTGAAAGCAAAAACATGATAAGTGGCACTGCCCAATAGATAAATTGATATCTAAGTTTTACAAAAATCGCCTCAAAAAATATCTGTGCAATTAGCACGCATACTCCGAGCAGTATTCCCATCCACAATGTGCGTGCAATAAACAATATAATAAATGCATATAGCGCCGCAATATTGATCCATCTTGTAAGATTGACCACGGCAAAGCTCTTGCATCCAAGTTCGCCGATGAGTCCGCCACACATGTCAACCTTCCCTGCATCGTATGTCATTACCGAATCAAATGGCGGCTTGCCTTGGTAAATCATTATTGTCATAATCATCGTAATGAACAGAAATGGCAATTTTAAAATTGTATTACCCGGGTAGTATAAAATGTCCTGAATCGAAGAGCCTCCGGTGAGTAAATAAACCGATATCCCGTAAATCAGCATTGATGGGAATGTCGCCAAAATTGAAAACAAAAGTCTTTTGGCTGACAATTTTGTAAAAACATTTTTTGAATTAATCCCGAAAAGAATTAGGAAAATCCATGACATCATTATCATTAACATCACCAGAAAAATATCCTGCTTGAATCCAATAAATATTATTGCGGCAACCGAAAAAATGAAATGTCCTGCAATGTAAGGAATCTTAGCAGAATTTTTTGTCGGTGTTTTTTTTGCAATCAATTTGAAGAAGTCAATAAATGGCTGCAACAGAGATGCCTTACCCATTCCTTTCATACTCGCTGAAATAAAACCATCTATTCCTACCAACAATCCGCCTATAATCGGAGACAGTATCATAAATATTACCCATACAGAAAAACTTTCCATCATCTATACCCCCGTTGGCAAAATTCTAAAGCAAGATTCCAAATAAAAGCGATAATATTACAAACGCACAAATGTTAATTGCAATTATCATTTTATTCTTTGTCAAACTGCGTAGATTATTAAGTCCAAGATAATATGCTGTCGCAGCAATATTTTCTTTCGGATTGTCTTTATAACCAACAACGTCTTTGTAATCAATTGTCATTAGATTAATCATATAAATAATTTGGAATACACATCCCGGTATTACCAAAATGTAGAAGAATGGTGACGGCAAAAATAATTTCATTACAAAAATAACTTGAAATACACACAGTGCAATAAATGTAACTGTTTTTAAACTATGTGATAGGTCAGCGCCTCTTTTTGAAAAATCCGCTTTTTCGGAAATAAATATAAATAGTGCAATAAAAATATTGTATATGAGAAGCAAAAGTACACTCCAAAACATAAATTCTTTACGCAGATATACAACGGAAAATGTAAGCGAGATGTTGGCCATGACAATGTACGTATATGTTTCGCTGACCTTATTTGAAATCAACATCAGTATAGAGCACCCCAAGAATAACCCTGCGGCACAGGCGGCAATTAACTGTGATTCAAGTGAACCGATGTTGTAATATGCAAGTTTAGTGAAAAAATATATCATAGGTATGCTGACCAGAATAAGCATGTACACTCTGGTTCTGGCAATCAAACTTTCGATGACATAAATATCATCTTTCCTCAAACTCTCCGCACCAAACCTTATTGGCAGAAGTCCATTTCTAATAAATGCTGCAAGAACAAATATACAAATAGCAATCTTTATCATATTATTGTCAATATTAATGCCAATATTCCATATCTCTACGCTCTGTGTATTTAAAAAAACCAAAAACAGTGCAATAATGAACAATGTACTTCCGAATTGCTGCGTCATAAGAAATTTTGATGAAAACGGCTCGCGCTTTTCTGATGCTGATTCAGTTCGAACTCTGAGTTTTAACTTTGTGCGAACCTTTTCCTTAAGTTCTTCCTTCAAAGTTGTCTGCGCTTCAATCTGAATGTAGATATTATATGCTGCAAATATCATTAACTGCCAAAAACACAGCATCCATAATGCGTTTTGAATGACAAGCAGACCTAAAGCCCCTCCTGTAATAAGGAAAATCATCGGTACCTGCATTTCTTTTTCTTCTCCGCCGGAAACTCTTGCAATTGAAATACCGGTAATTCTTTTGCCAATGCCGACAACAGCAAAAGCAGCGAAAATAATAAGCAGTAACATAAATATTGAATTTGAAAGGTTAACATTAAATAGTGCCCCGGCATTTACCTGCTTTCCGAAAACGCCTATTTCGATCAAGCACAATAACGCAATCTGTGCAACAGCCAAAATAACTACCGACACTTTCTTTATCCTGAAACCAATTACAATAAATATAATTGAAAAAACAATGTTAAATGTTTTGATAAACCAGCCGGTTATAAAAAAAACATCCCCTTCGCTAACAGAGAGTCCTCCCCAAAAAAATGATGCTCTGATAAATACCAATGAAAGTATTCCCAGTGTTACAAATGCTAAAAATGCAATCAGTTTTCTTAATGCGCTTGATTTAAAAACAACTGTGAGTGCTGCTGCAATAAGTGGAATCACAAGTAACAAATATATCAACTTTTCTTCCATTATAATCATCCTAATCGGGGTTGCTTTTTTCCGCATTGAACACGAATAAACCCGATTTCATAATATCACACATGACCATAGCCGTCAACGAAGAAAAACGATTGCAATAATTTGATACACTTGGTATAATTACACCAATAATCAGTTTCGTCAATTATATAAAGGAGGCTCTTCTTATGAAAAACATTCCGTTATATGAAGTAAGGGAAATCAAAAATATAAAGGATATGCTTGAATCGAGTGCAAGTATATACAAGGATAGGGCGGCGTTTTTATCCAAGAAAACATTGAATGATCCTTATCAAGAAATTTCATACAACCAATTTTTTACTGATGTAAATGCTTTCGGGACTGCTCTCATCAGCTTCGGGTATAAAGGACGTAATATTGTTGTCATAGGCGAAAATCGCTATGAGTGGTCTGTGTCATATCTTGCAGTATTGAATGGCACCGGAATAGTCGTTCCTCTAGACAAGGAACTTCCCGCAAACGAAATCTCTAACCTTATTAATCGCTCTGAAGCAGCATGTGTTATTTTTTCTCCGACAATTGCTGACAAAATTTTGCCAATAGTCGGCGAAGTTCCGACTGTTAAGCAATTTATTTGTATGGAGAAACCTGAAACCGGTGAACTTAAAGATATTGATCTTCCCGGTGGATTTTTGAATTTCTATGATATTTTAGATAAGGGCCGCGCTTTGGTTGAAAGCGGTGACAAATCATTTATTGATGCGCAAATAGACAGCGAGGCTTTGTGCACTTTACTCTTCACATCTGGAACTACCGATAAGTCAAAGTGCGTTATGCTTTCGCATCGCAATCTTACCGTTAACCTTATGGCAATGTGCTCAATGCTGTTGATTGTTCCAAATGATATTTTCCTTTCGATCCTTCCGATACATCACACTTATGAATGTACATGCGGATTCCTCTGCCCGATATATCGTGGCTCGACAATTGCATACTGCGATGGTCTTCGGCATATTCCAAAAAATATGGTTGAGTCTAAGGCAACAATGGTTCTTGGTGTTCCACTGGTGTTTGAAATGTTTTACAAGCGCATATGGGCTGCCATCGAGCAAAAAGGTCTTGCCAAAAAAGTGCGCCTTGCAATAAATATTAATAGTATTACAAAAAAGGTTGGCATGGATCTTTCAAGAAAACTTTTTAAGGACATACACAATAATTTTGGTGGCAATGTAAAAATGTTCATCAGCGGTGCCGCCGGAATAGACCCATTAATTGCAAAAGGATTTAACGACTTGGGAATAAAACTCGTTCAAGGATATGGACTAACCGAATGTTCGCCGATTGTTGCACTTAATAGAGATTGTGATTTTAAGTATGATGCCGTCGGCCTTCCTCTGCCTGGTCTTGAAGTTAAAATTTTTGAGAAAAGTCCTGACGGAATCGGTGAAATTATTGTAAAGGGTGGCAATGTCATGATGGGATATCTTGGCAATCCGGAGGCCAATTCCTCAGTTCTAAAGGATGGCTGGTTCTACACCGGTGATCTGGGTTTTATCGATAAGGATGGTTTTGTTCACATTTCCGGAAGGAAGAAGAATGTTATTATCACAAAAAACGGTAAGAATGTTTATCCTGAAGAGCTTGAGGAACTACTTCAGAGAAGTGACTATGTCAAGGAAGCTGTTGTAATAGGTGTTGACAGCGATACTGATGCTGATACAGTTATCACCGCAATCATTGTTCCTGACTATGAAAAATTTGACGAAGGTTTTCCGGGCACAGTTTCACCCGAACTTATTTCCGATACTATGCAGGATTTAATTAAGGATGTTAATAGCCGCATGACTCTTTACAAATATATTAGAGACTTCAAGATACGTGAAGAAGAGTTTGACAAGACAACCACCAAAAAAATTAAGCGTCACCTAATTTAATGCAGTGAATGAAAAAAGCACTCTTCTGAATAATATTCAGAAGAGTGCTTTTTGTTGTTCTTAACATCTTGCATATCATTTTTTATGAACACGGATTGCGCTTATTAAATCGAATTCTGTAATCTTCTTTTTGAAATCGCCTTCCTTAATTATGCCGGTGTAAAATACTATTTCGTTTGGCCAGAGTGGATTGATGTATTCTACTTTTCCAAATATTTTCTCAACTCTCTCACATACTACTTCGCAGCCGCCATGCTCCAGTTTTTCGCACATGACCCTTACAAACATTTTTACTTCGCAGTCTTCGATTGGCACAATATTTCCTTCGCTTGGAATTTCCCAATCCTTCACTGCAAATTTATTCGAATGTCTTACAATATCAATAATGTCTGCCACAACTGCGCTTGCTGTTGGAAGCTTGCCTGCTCCGCGGCCATAAAACATTGTGTCCCCGACAGCATCACCGTGTAATAGAATAGCATTGAATACGTCTTCAACATTTGCCAGAGGATTATCTGTGCCAATCATCAGCGGGCTGACTCTGACAAATATTTTGTCGCTAACTTTTTTGCTTCTCGCAACAAGCTTAATTGTTTTGTTAAGTTTTTGCGCGTATTGAATATCCTCAGGAGTAACTCCGGAAATACCTTCAGTATATATATCGTCTGAATCAACGTATTGTCCAAATGCAATCGAAGATAAAATAGCTATTTTTCGACATGAATCATATCCTTCGATATCAGCGGTCGGGTCAGCCTCTGCATAACCGTTAGCTTTAGCTTCTCTTAAAGCCTCTGCAAAGCTTTTCCCGCTTGCCTTCATCTGCGACAGAATATAATTGGTAGTACCATTTAGTATTGCAATAATTGACAAGATTTCATTTGCTGCCAAATCATGATTCAGCGGTCTGATGATTGGTATCCCTCCGCCAACGCTTGCTTCAAAAAGATAATGTACTCCGTTTGCTTTGGCAAGTTTCATTAATTCCGGGCCATGCTTGGCAACTAATTCTTTGTTTGATGTTACGACATGTCTACCTGAAGAGAGCGCTCGCTTGGTAAATTCAAATGCCGCAGTTTTTCCTCCCATTGTTTCAACTATAATTGAAACATCAGGATCGCCGAACACATCTTCCGGGTTGGATGTGAGCGCTTTGCCATATGGATTCGGATCAAATTTTTTTATATCCAGAACCCATTTTGCAACTATATTTTTACCGGATTTATTTTCTATTATTTCCGAATTCGTTGTGAGCAATTCAAACACTCCCGATCCTACAACTCCTCCGCCAATTATTGCAATGTTAATCATTACTGTGCCTCCCTATTCTCTCTCAAGTATTTCACATCTGCGTAAGCCTTCCAGAACGCGTATGCCACTCATCATTTCTCCGATATCACTTGTCATACCGGCTGTCTCAATTGATATAGTTATGTCTGTAAGTCCGCTTATCGGAATGTTTTGATTTATCGTGACAATGTTGGCATTGGCATTTGAAATCTGCTTAATAATATTAAGCAGCACTCCCGAAAAATCTTCAACGACAAAAAACAATGTGATGACCTTTCCTTTTGCTGTTTCGTAAAAAGGAAAGATGCTGTCTCTGTACTTATAGAAAGTACTCCGGCCGATTCCTGCGGATTTAACCGCTTCATCAATTGTCACATTACCTTTTGCGAGAATTCTTTTTGCCTCGACTGTCTTAAGCAGCTTTTCAGGAACAGCTGATTTCTCAACTAAAAGAAACTTATAGTCATGTTTTCCCATAAGAAAACCTTCTTTCTGTGTCCGCGCATGTTAGACGTTTGTCCGCGCATAACAAATAATATCACATGAAAATGATAAGTGCAACCCTATTTAAACAATTGTGCAGAAAAAAATTCAAAAAATGTTTTCTTGAAAAAAAAGAACACTTATTACTTATTTATACTCGCCGTATGAAGTTCCACTTACATCCCCACTTGCATTTTCATTCGCATCGCCGCCTGCAGCAGCGCTCTTGGCCTCTTCTGTTACATCTCCCAGAATTGTTTCAAAAAATACATATGCAAGTTCCGGGTCAAACTGCTTGCCGGCATTATTCATAATCTCTGCAAGTGCAGCCTGCTTTGACATTGCCTTTCTGTATTTTCTATCTTGAGTCATAGCATCATATGCATCAACGATTGTAAGAATACGCGAAAGCAACGGGATTTCTTTGCCGGCAAGTCCCTGCGGATATCCCTTGCCATCCCAGCGTTCGTGGTGACTTAGAATATACTCGGCAATCGGCATAAGTTCAGCAGATGTTATAGCTATTCTATACCCTATATTCGGATGCTTTCTTATCTCATCTACTTCTTCGACGGTAAGCTTATCCGGCTTAGACAAAATGTGATCGTCGATACCAACTTTTCCGATATCATGAAGCGTTGAAAAAAGTTCAAGGTGATCCAACTCTGTTTGTGACAGACCGATAACTACTCCCATAGCCCTTGACAAAGCAATCAGTCTTTCGGCGTGCTCTTTCGTTTCATAGCTTTTTTCTATCATGGTGGCCTTGATAGATTCAATAATTGAACTGCGCTGGCTTCTGTGTTCCAAAAGTTTGCGCTGAGTATAATACTCCTCTGCCCTTTTTACAACATCTTTGAAATCCTGATTCCGGTTATCCTTGGTGCTACAGCCTAATGAGATGCTGATATGAAATATTTCGTTTGGCATATCCTCATTGTAAATTCCGCATGCCAACTGTATCTTGTTTAATATTTCAATCGCGGTTGCATTGTCAGTGTTTGGCAAAAGAATACTAAATTCATCTCCGCCTATTCTTGCCAATACATCCTGCGGTCTGCAGCAACTTTGAATAAGCCTAACTGTTTCAACTATCAATTTGTCTCCATCTTCATGACCAAACGCGTCGTTAATCAACTTTAGTCCATTAATATCACCAATTATTATTGATAGCGGAAGCATGTTAGCCTTATCCATACGCTCAGCTTCATTTTCGTAATATCTTCGGTTATATATTCCGGTAAGGAAATCATGATTGCTCAAATAAACAAGGTCGCTCTCTGTCTTTTTTCTGTCGGTAACGTCACTTGCAAAACCCAGAAGATGTCCCTCTTCAAGTTTAACAATATCAAGTGACCACCATCTTTTGGTTCCATTTTTATGCATAAATTCTGTCTCAATGCTAAGATGACTATCCTCATCCAGCGTTTGAATTTCAGTTGTAAAATCAGATATAAAACTCTCATCAGTGATGTTGCTGATAGACATATTAAGCAGTTCCTCTTTGCTGTAACCTGTTATACTTGTCGTTGCTTTGTTAACCTCAAGATACCTTCCGTTCTTATCGGTAATGAATAATCCGTTTGGCGCATTTTCGATATATCTGCTGTATTTTTTTTGACCTCTGGCTATATTCTCCTCATCATTTTTGTGCCCTGTTATATCTCGAATATTGCAGAAAATATATTCTGTTCCATCAAGCTCAATTATTTTCGCAGACATCAGACCCACGTATGTTTCACCATTTTTCCTTTGGAACAATATCTCTTGATTTGAAAAACTTTCTTCTTTCCTAAGTTCATCAACAATTTTTTGGCGCTCACCATCTTCTGAATATATGTGCAGTTCAGCGGTGCTTTTACCTATCAGTTCATCTCTGCTAA
>JANYKE010000175.1 GCA_025361685.1 Eubacteriales bacterium
CAGAAAAATGAAAGCAGCTATTATGGAACAATATAGAGGACTGCTAATTTTACACAATGTAGATAAGTTTAGAAGACTAGAATATATATGTGAGTATAATTTGTCTGCAATGATTGGGTTGCTATGCTATTGTTTTAGTAAAGAAAATACATTGCCAACTTGGGAAATTATCGAGTTTATTTATGACATGTTGCGCGGCGAAGAGACGAGCAGAATATTGAAATATGATAAGGATTATTCATAGAGTGGTGATGGGAATGACAAGAGTGGTAATGGGAATGACAAGAGTGGTGATGGGAATGACAAGAGTGGTAATGGGAATGACAAGAGTGGTGGCGGAAACTGCTTGATTGAATGTAGCGAAATGGCAGATGAAATGTTGAGAGAAATGGTAATGTAATGGTGAGGAGAATGAGCTGATGTGGCTTGATATTTTTGGGGAATAGGGTATAATGGATAAGAGGATTTGCCTCAATTTTGGAGGGTATTAATGAAAATCGGAATTAGCATTGCAAATAAAGTGGGCCGAATGGAAATAGCTGAACTCATTCCAACGCTGGCATCAATAGGGTTTGAAACAATACAATACGAGCTCGATGACTGGAAGCATAATGCCGGCAGCACAATCCAGCAGCTGCTTCAACTTGAAGAAATAAAAGTTGCCAAAGGATTGTGCAAGGAACACAACATTTCCGTGTGCCAGACTCATCCTCCGATTTTTCATGTTATTGATAAATACGAAGAGAATAATAAGCAAAAGGATATTCAGGAACGCTGCTTTGAAGCCACCGCATTTCTGGGCGCAGAGTGGGCAGTTATTCATCCACAGTGGCCGGCAAGCGGAGTCGATGAAAACAACATCGATGACGTAATAAAATATAATCGCGAATATCTGAGCAGTGTTTGCGAAAAGGCAGCGCAATACGGTGTCAGTATTGCATTTGAAAATATTAAGAGATATACTGAACATAATGATTGGGAAATTCAAAGATACGGCTGGAAGGCGGAGCACCTTGTTGATGCAGTAGATAATTGCGGTGAAAAAAACGTAGGGGTCTGCATTGATACCGGTCATTGCATGATTGCAGGAATAGATCCTGTCACAACAATAAGCGAGCTCGGAAGCAGAATAAAGTGCGTGCACATTCATGATTCAGACGGTTCATCAGATCAGCACATGTTGCCATACATGGCAACAATTGATTGGCCGGGAGTAATACGCGCTCTTCAAGTATCTAACTATCAAGGCGAGTTTGTTCTTGAGTGCCATAAGGCAGTGAGAAGTATGCCGACAGTTGAACTTGCAACACAAACTTACCAACTGGCATATGATATTGCCAAAAGCATGGTAGCAGAATATTTTGGTGATTGATGTTGAGTAGCTGATGTTGAGTAGCTGATGTTGAGTGATTGATGTTGAGTAGTTGATGTTGAGTAGTTGATGTTGATAAAGCAGATTGAATTGAAAAATATCAGTCTTAAGAATAAGGGGAAGACAGTGGATAAACATAACAGAAACATTGAGAATTTTATCGGAACCGAAGAGGAACTATATAGTTACCACGAATCTTTTTCGCGCGAACACAAAGAAAAAATTCTTCGCAGAAAAATGAGATTTATTTTCGGGACAATTTTTCTTGTGCTAATAGTGCTGGCAGGTAGCGCTGCTTACAATAATTTTTTCAATATTGATTCTTATGATAGGCGACCGCTGGTCTATGCCAAAGACAGCACGATTCGCTATAAAAATAGTGATATGCGCACAAGTGAAATATGGAGCGACTTTAATATAGCTTCATCTCAGATTTCGACATATGCCCGGCAGGGAACGGAAGAATACAGTATTATTGATACAAATAATATCAGCAAAGGAATCACAATATTTCGAAATGAAGGTGCACAGTATTTGTACTATCAGGACGGCAAAGCTCTCTACGCCAAATCGCTTATAGGCACGCAATTAAAGCGGATCGAAGACAATGCAACACTTCTTGCTGCTAATTTCAGCGGTGATAAAATTCTTTTTTACAAAATTTCTGAAAGTCCTGCAAATTCAGATAAGGAACAGGGTGAGGCACAGAATGCATCACAGAATGCATCACAGAATGTGGCACAAGGGGAAGCACAGTATGAGTTTTACTATAACAAATATGGATCTGCGCCGACAAAATTGAATATCAATACCTTTTCCCAAAGTGCACTAATCGAACAAAGCGCAAGTGATATCAATGTTGGACATCCAAAAGTAAAATACGGATTTGCGGACGACAGCAAGACATTTTATATTAATGCACCTAGCGGATTCTACGTTGGAACAGGTGGGGCTGATCTGCGAAAGGTTTGCAATACTGATGAAGAAACAGCCGTGTTGTTTTTAAACGAGAATCAAGTTGTGTATTATAGTGAAAAGAACAAAGGAATATTTTACTCGGATAAGGTCACAAAGAAAGAGATTAAAGGAATCAATTTCTATGATCAAAATTGTGTGATTCCGATTTACAACAAAGATACGACCGGTGAGTTTGCGTTTGCTGTGGCTGATTGTGATTTGGTTGCTGATGTTGAAGAGGCCGGCAGCGACAAGGATACTGCTTCCGGACTTCCACTATATGCAGACACTAAGGGCGGATACAAGCAGTTTGATATTTACATAGGCACAAATGACAGTGCAAAAAAACTTGCGGAAAGCGCAAGAGGCATTCTTAATTTTAATGCAGTTAATCTTTCTTTTACTTATGTTGTTAAAGACGAAGTGTTTATTGTGGAGGGAGATAAGGGCACTTCATTGGGAGAATACAGAAGCGAGGGGCTTCGCACTGTGGCTCAGACATCTGTACTGTACGATAAACCGGGGGAAACCTATTCGGAAAATTTCCCAAAGGGGCTTCTTCCGAAAATTTATTTTGAAAACACAAGCCCTGATGTTTACGGAAACAAAACAGAACAATCATCACTATCCTATGGCCGCCTGAATGCATGGACAGATTTCTCGGTTCAGATGGATATGAGTCTGAGTTATATTGCATATTTGGACGACGTAACCGTAGAAAATAAAATTGTTAACAAGACCGGAACAACAAAGCCCACTATTGTAGATGGTACGCTAAAGCTGAAGAAGAAGAACGACAATGAATTTGTTAAGATAGGTACAATAGATACAGATGTGGTCAGTTTTGTTTTATCGGCAGAAGGTAAACGCATTATGTATCTCAAGCGCACCGGCGAAAACAAGGAAAAACTCACACTCATGTGCAAGATAATCGGTGATAACTCTGTAGTGAAAATAATTGATGATATTTCAAAGGTAAAGAAGGTTCGTGCCGGCGGAAATCTTGAAACGCTTGCATATATAGACAGCAAAAATACTTTGATGGCATACTTAAAGGATCAGATAAATACTCTTTGTGATAATGTCAGCGATTTTAAAGTTAATGAATTCAATACGATTTCGTATGTGATTGAAACTGCGCCCGAAAAAAACAATTTGTACAGTTGTAAGTTTGGAGATACGCCAAAATTTATTGATGAAAATGTTAGCGCAATACTGATGAATTAGTTTAGGATAGAGAATGAATAGTCTAGGGTAGTTCACACATAACGAGACGCGGGATAGACGAATAATCGGAAATCGTTTTGACGTTTGCAAAGTGCAGTTCAAAAATGAATGATGCTTTATCAGTTGTATCAAAGCCGGCCTCGACGATTAGGAGTCCGGTTTCGTTTAGTATTGATTTCGTGTTTGCTGCGATGGCGTGATAGAAGGCGAGGCCGTCTGCGCCGCCGTCAAGGGCTAGCATGGGTTCGAAGTCTCGGACATTAGAATCGAGTCCCGATATTTTGGACGTAGGGATGTAGGGCGGGTTCGATGTGATGATGTCGAAGGCACCGAAGGTTTCGTTGAGCTTGCTATATAAATCAGGTGATAGCATATCGCCTTCGACAAACGTAATCCGATCAGAGACATGATGGGCGGCGGCATTTTGTTCTGCGACCGTGAGGGCACCGGATGAAATATCAACAGCAACAACCTGTGCATCCTTAATCAAACTTGCCAGGCTTACACCAATAGCGCCCGAGCCGGTCCCAAGATCAAGAATCTTAATCTGCCCGATTTTCTTTGCAGCCCAAGTAATTATTTCTTCAACCAACAGCTCGGTTTCCGGACGCGGAATCAGAACCTTCTCATTAACCATAAAAGTTAGTCCCATAAACTCTTGCTCACCCGTGATATACTGAACAGGGGTGTGCCGCGACAGTTTTTGAACAGCATCTTCAATTTCAGTTTGCACAGCCGGTTCGACGTCATTTTCTGAATGAGCAAATATATATGTCGGATCGACTTTTAGAAAATGGCAGACGATATACATCAAGTCGCTGTTTCCCGAACTGATGCCTGCACCTGCAAGAATTTTTATTTGCGAGTCAAATACATCTTTTATTGTCATAACGTCCTCCTTTGATGATTATAGGTGCAAAGCAGATTCCTGTCAAATTTATGCTCAAGACCTTGTATTATTGACTAAATTATGGTACTATAATTTTCGTGCTGTGAAAATAATGAAAGAGGTGCAAGTTTGTGAAAGAAGGAATCCATCCAAAATATAATGAAGCAACCGTTACATGCGTTTGCGGGGAGACATTTAAGACAGGCTCTACCAAAGAGAATATACATGTTGAAATATGTTCAAAGTGTCATCCTTTCTTTACCGGAAAGCAGAAGATTATTGATTCCGGCGGACGTGTAGACAGATTTAAAAAGAGATATAACATTAAAGACGAATGAAGAATATAAAAGATAAAGATGTACGTAAGACATCTATCGGGGGCCAAGCAATCATCGAGGGAGTAATGATGAGAGGCCCTAGTTGTGTTGCTATGGCAGTTCGCAAACCTGACAACGAAATTATCATTGAAAAAAGAAAACTGAGACTTACCGTTGGTAGGTCTGTTCTTGTTAAGATTCCTGTTCTAAGGGGCATCATCGAATTTGGCCGCACCTTGGTTATCGGAATGAAAGCTCTGATGTTTTCCGCCGACTTTTTCGATATTGAGGATGATGAAGAACCGAACGAAAATCAGAACGAGACTGTGAACGAGGCTTTGAACGAGAACGAGACTGCAACACCTGATCTTGTAACGCCTGAAGCGCCCAAGGAAGAAGACGGAACCTTAGGCAAATATAAAACTTTACTAATTTATTTTTCCGTATTTTTGTCCTTGATATTTAGCGTAGGAGTATTCATGTTGCTGCCATATTTTGTTTGCAGCTTCATTCCTGTTGATAAAACCACATATCAAGGCCTGATTATTTTTAACCTCGCAGAAGGTATTTTCAGAATAACAATATTTTTCATATATATAATTCTCACTTCAAAGATTAAGGATATCGCCCGAGTGTGGCAGTATCACGGAGCAGAGCATAAGACAATACATTGCTACGAACATGGCGAAGAACTGACGGTTGAAAATGTTAGGCGATATACAACATTGCACCCTCGTTGCGGAACATCATTTTTGTTTATTGTAATGATAATCAGTATGATTGTATTTGCGTTTACTGGTTGGAATGCTGCATGGATAAATATTTTAGTCCGTGTCGCGCTTGTCCCGATTATTGCAGGAATTTCATATGAGATATTGAAGCTTGTTGGAAGATATGACAATCCACTAACCAGATTCTTGCAAATTCTTGACGCTTCATGCTAATGTCTGGCCTATACTCAAGTTGTCCCGAGCCTGTCAAATAGCCATTCATAATTCCTTTCAACGCAAGAGCATTAATAAAATCCTTGCCCCAATGTGTTCCAATGTCACCAAACGAAGGCGGCGGTGTCGAGGTTGGGGTTGGGGTCGGGGTTGGCGAAGATGTATCTACAGGAGGAGTATTTGTCGGAACTGCTAACAGCCCCATTGATTTATATAGATCTTCAGGACTTATTTTAAAATTATTGTATGAACCATCCAAATATCCGGAAATATAATAGTAACCATCGCTTTTTAAATTAAGTTTCCCATAATAACTTTCACCATACTCATGAAACTTACATACTACTTTATTATTTTGAATGTCTGATGAAGTTGAAAAGAACATATATGTTTCCCCTGTATAAAGCGGGTATGATGTTATACACGCATATATAAGATATCCATTCGCCCATATTTCTCCATGCGAATTTGCATCCCAAAATTCAACAATGTGTTTTTCGTTGGACTTATCACCTTTCAATATATCATAGACTTCAACAGTATAAATATAATAATTGCCAAAAAATCCAACGAATGCACCTGGATTATTATAGTCAGGAATTTCCGGAATCGCAGTTGCAGGAGGATATATAATTGAATCTACCCTTTCAAGTCTGGTACTTATAATTTTACCTGTGAAAACCACTTTTGAACTATCAGCTATTGTTTTGCCCATTGGAAAAGAAATATCAGACGCAAGTGCTACCGGCATTATTATTGTAGAGACCAGACACAAAATCAAAATCATTCCAATTTTTTTAAAAATAAGTCGTTTCATAAATAAATCTCCAATCGATGCTATAATTATACATTGTGAAATAATTAATGTCAATAAAAAACCTCGCACGTGTGCAAGGTTTTGTGGTGCGCCTAAAGGGATTTGAACCCCCGGCCTGCGGTTTAGGAAACCGTCGCTCTATCCACCTGAGCTATAGGCGCATACGGTCGAAAGTGCTAAAAGGTACTAAGGGTTTGTTTAAAAAGTGCTGAAAAGTCTGTTTGTAAAAGTGTAAAAAATTACCAAGTGTCGGGCAATGCTTCAACGTTGTCGTCAAGTACTGCGTTAAATGCTGCTATCGCAACTTCTATCTGAGCATCATCGGGTTCCTTTGTTGTGAATCTTTGAAAGAAAAGTCCCGGTATTCTCAAAAATCTGGTTAGGGCATTGTCGTATCTTCCGACAAGCTTTAATATCTCATACGAAATTCCACCAATAATCGGGACAAGCGCGACACGGACTAAAATATTTATCCATGCTGCATTCCAACCAGTAAACGCAAATACAATCATACTGATTATCATTACAATAAACAAAAATGATGTTCCGCAACGAGGGTGCAGAGTTGTATATTTTTTAACATTTTCTACGGTTAGTTCTTCGCCATGTTCGTAGCAATGTATTGTCTTATGCTCTGCTCCGTGATACTGCCACACTCGGGCGATATCCTTAATCTTTGAAGTGAGAATTATA
>JANYKE010000211.1 GCA_025361685.1 Eubacteriales bacterium
CAGCCCTGCCATTCCGACAATTGCTGTATCAAAAAAAATTGCTCTTGCCAATAAAGAAACATTAGTTGCGGGAGGGCGTCTCGTAATTGATGAAGCCAAAAAATATTCTGTTGATATTATACCTGTCGATAGTGAACATTCTGCAATCTTCCAAAGTTTGCAAGGCAATGATATCAGTGATGTTGAGAGGATAATTATTACAGCATCAGGCGGACCTTTCAGAGGCTATTCAAAAGAGCAGCTGATGAATGTAACGGTTAAGGATGCGCTTGTTAATCCGAACTGGGTAATGGGAAATAAGATTACAATTGATTCTGCAACACTTATGAATAAAGGATTTGAAGTAATTGAGGCTGCATATTTATTTGGGATTTCTCCTGATAAAATTGAATGTGTAGTTCATCCTCAAAGTATCATACATTCAATGGTTGAATACCGTGACAGTTCAATAATGGCACAGATGGGCTTGCCAAATATGATGCTGCCGATACAATATGCGTTAACATACCCAAAGCGGAGCAATAATGAACTCGAGCGAATTGATTTTGATAAGATATCAAATCTTTCTTTTGAGAAACCTGACACTGATGCTTTCCCTTGCTTGAGAATAGCATACGATGCGCTTGAAAAAGGCGGAAATGCTTCTGCAATAATTAATTCTGCTAATGAAGCAGCCGTTGACTTGTTTTTAAATAGTGAGATAGCATTCGTTGATATTCCCTTTGTAATTGATAAGGCATTGAACACATGTACACATATCTCCAAACCACAATTAGTAGATATAATATTAACAGACAAAGAATGTAGAAAATTTGTAAGAGAGGAATTTTTAAAATGAGTATATTTGTTGCAATTATTGCATTTAGTTTTTTAATTTTCATTCATGAGCTCGGACACTTTCTTGCCGCAAAAGCATGTGGAATTCGCGTCAATGAGTTTGCATTGTTTATGGGGCCGAAAATTGTTTCGTGGGGAAAAAAGGAAACAAAATATTCAATTCGTCTTATTCCGATTGGCGGGTTCTGTAAAATGGAGGGCGAAGAATCCGAATCAGAAGATGATCGCAGTTATAACAAAAAACCTGTATGGCAGAGATTTATTGTAATAGCTGCCGGACCGATTATGAATATTTTAGTCGCTATTCTTTTTATGTTTCTTGTTTATGTAAACGGAGGATATGCAACAAATAAAATCGGATATGTTGATCCTGCATCCTCATCATATGAACAGAATATTCGTGAAGGAGACGAACTTGTAAAATTAAACGGAAATGATATAAACAATCCTTTGGATTATCAACTTGTCAGTTACGGAGTGGACAATTCGACAGAAAATATAATTGTAAAAAAACCTGATGGTACTTATTTTCAAACTGATGTTTCTAGGAACCCTCCCAGATTTCTTATTGGTATATCCACTGTTGCTGCAGATGCAACCGGTATTGAATCACTAAAAATTAAATCTGTTTCATCTGATAAACCTGCAAAAGCTGCAGGAATCGAAGCCGGTGACGTATTATATAGCGTAACAACATCTGATGGCAAAGCGACAATTCTAAGTGAATTTAAAGAGCTTAGCCCTATTCTTTCAAAAAACGAGACGAATCAAATTACAATTACTGTAATTCGCAATAGTCAAAAATTGGATTTTAACATTATACCGCAGAAAACCATTTCATCAGGAATAGACGGATTAGGTTTGGCATTTGGCAATAGTGCCTATGCACCTTGGATGGTTTCTTCGATTAATCAATACATTAGCGAAAATGGCGGAGATGTTATCGTTACAAGTGATGGCTGGAATCCGATAAGTGCGCTAAAGGATTCCGCAGTTTACAGTTTTTCCATAGCCAAGAGTCTTGCATATTCGATAAAGTGGATTGCAACAGGGTATGTTTCAACAAGCGAACTGTCCGGTCCTGTTGGCATTATCTCCATGATAGGAGATGTAGTTAATCAAGATTCAATATCATGGATATTTAAAATGTTTAGCGTTATGCAAACGGTTGCGTTTATTAGTATTAATGTTGGTTTGTTTAATTTAATTCCGTTTCCGGCACTCGACGGAAGCAAACTTGTTTTACTCGGGCTGGAAAAAATCAGGCGTAAGCCAATTGCAGTACAAAAAGAAGCGATTATTTCACTTGTTGGACTTGCGCTACTAATGCTGCTAATGATTTATGTAACATTTAATGATATCGGCAAAGGACTATTTATGGGTTTGTTTAAATAATTCAATTGATAATTGGGGTATATTATGATTTCGAGAAAAGTTAAAAAGGTCGTTAATGTTGGAGGAATTGAAATAGGTGGTAATTCACATATTTCAATTCAATCGATGACAAATACTGATACACGTGATGTAGCGGCAACAACTGCTCAAATAAAACGACTTGCTGATGTGGGCTGCGAAATTGTGAGATTGGCAGTTCCTGATGAAGCAGCATCAAAAGCACTTATTGAGATAAAAAGAATTTCAGAAATACCGATTGTTGCCGATATTCATTTTGATTATAAACTTGCCCTTCAATCAATTAGTGCCGGAGTCGATAAGATTAGAATTAATCCGGGCAATATCGGCAGCTTTGATAAAATAAAACTTGTAGCTGATGCAGCTAGAGATAGAGGAATTCCGATTAGAATAGGTGTGAATTCCGGTTCTATTGAAAAGGAATTGCTAATTAAGTATGGAGAAGCTTCGCCTGATGCGATGGTCGAATCCGCATTAAGACACATTGACATGCTGGAGAAATGCGATTTTGACGATATTGTATTATCACTAAAATCATCGAATGTTATCAAGACAATTGAAGCTTACAGGCAAATTAGTATGATCTGCGATTACCCTCTTCATGTTGGTGTTACAGAAGCAGGAACCGAGTTTAAATCAACAATAAAATCTTCCATCGGCATCGGCACACTGCTGGCTGAGGGAATCGGAGATACAATTCGTGTTTCAGTTACCGGTGACCCGGTTGATGAAATCAAAATTGCCAAATCAATATTATCCACCCTTAATCTTACTCCCGGCGGTGTTGATATAATAAGCTGTCCAACATGCGGCCGCTGTATGACAGATGTTGTTTCTATTGTCAGCAAGATTGAAGAATTAACCAAAGACCTTGATATAAATGTCAAAATCGCAATTATGGGCTGTTCGGTAAATGGCCCGGGCGAAGCGAAGGATGCAGATATTGGGATTGCTTGCGGTATTAACGAAGGATTGCTGTTTAAGAAGGGCGAAATAATTTCAAAGGTTTCTGCAGAAAAAATTGTTGAGACACTGATGAATGAAATAGAAGGAGCAAAATGAATGTGCGAGCATATCGAACTTAAGCCTGTATCATCAATACTTCAATGTTCAGGTACAGATGATATATATATAAAAAAATTGGTTATGGATAAGAATATTGGCAGCGTGAGTCTATATGTAATGTCGTGTAAGTTTTTTGATTATAGTTCATACGTTTTAATTATTTCAAATTTAAAAATTACTCTTGAAAAATATTTATATGAGCATAACGCTGTGCCGAAAAAAGGCATTTATAGCATTAATGTCTTGTTATCATATAACGAATGTATTAGTTTTGAAAAATTTAAAAATGATTTTTTTACATTTACCATTGAATATTTATCAAATATATTTCCTGTTTGCAGAAGCCTTTTATTCAACTGTTCATGGAGTATAAAAAATGATGATATTCAAATTAAATTAAATACTGTCGGCGAGAAGTTGTTAATTGAAAAGCGCTGCGATATATTGTTGCAGGATTTATTTTTTGAGCTTTTTAATTTTAAAATCAAAGTTAGATTTTGTGATGTCAATCTTGATGATTTGGCAAAGAGTGATTATTTTGTAAAAAAAAATGATACTGAAAATGAACTTACAAAGAAAATTAGAAATGAGCAGATTAAATACGAGCTGGAAAAGATTGAAAAAGAAGAGATTGAATCGGAAAATCATATTGCATCCGATCCGATTTTAGGAAAGGCAATTGACATTAGCGAACCTGCTGTAAATTTAAAGGATGTCACTCTTGATTCAGGCAAAGTAATTGTAATTGGCGAAGTATTCAGAATTGATTATCGTAGTATTAAAGAAGACAGTTTTCTTTGCGCAGCCTCAATTACAGATCATTCATCTTCTATAAGAATAAAATTTTTCGGCAAGAAGAAAGATGAAAAGGCAATAAAGGAACGCTTTGAAAAAGGCGAGTCATATAAGATTCAAGGAAGTGTTGAATATGACCAATACGAAAAAGAAATGGTTTTACGCGCTAAGAATATTATTCAATGGAAAAAAATCAC
>JANYKE010000235.1 GCA_025361685.1 Eubacteriales bacterium
TGAGAATTTATTTTTTCTGTTATACTGTCTGAAAATGCATCGCGGTCAACCGCAAGTGCTCCACCTGCCGGCACAGCTGTTTCATCTGCGCAAGCGATAATCAGCGAACCCAATATTCTCATTTCTTCTTTCAGTAATCCGCATGCATTCTCAATAGCATTGCCTTTTAAAGAATTACTGCATACAAGTTCTCCAAAACCGTCATAGCTGTGCGCCGGTGATTTGCGAATTTTTTTCATCTCGTGCAGCACGACCGGAACTCCCAACAGTGCACATTGCCATGCGGCCTCACAGCCCGCAAGTCCTGCTCCTATAATATGAACAGCATTTTCAACCTTACTGTCATTCATCCTCGTTCCTTGTCCTTGCTTGTGTTTCCGTGTAATCACAATCAGGGTTACTGCAATGCAAAATTATATTCTTGCCCGCATTCTTCTGCAATAAGAACTTGCCGCACTTCGGACAATCTTTTTTGGCCGGCATGTCCCAAGACATAAATCCACACTCGGGATTCTTACTGCAGCCAAGATAATATTTGCCCTTCTTTGTCTTCTTAATGAGCACATTCTCACCGCACAACGGACATGAAACTCCCGCTTCAATTAAAATCGGTTTCGCATTTCTACACTCGGGGAATCCGGGACATGCCATAAACTTGCCATACTTTCCAATCTTAATGACCATGTTGCGTCCGCACTTTTCGCAGATAACATCTGTCTCTTCATCCTTCAATTCAATTTTCTCAATTGCTTCCTCTGCCTTGCCAAGATTATCCATAAATGGTCCGTAAAAATCTTCAACAACCTGGACCCATTCAACTTCGCCCATCTCAACTTCGTCAAGTTTCTGTTCCATTGTTGCGGTAAATTTTGCATCAACAATTTGTGCAAAATTATTTTTCATAATGCCGTCAACTATTATTCCAAGTTCCGTCGGATACAGAAACTTTTTTTCTTTTGCGACATATCCCCGCGCGAGTATTGTTCCGATTGTCGGAGCATATGTGCTTGGACGTCCGATGCCTTCTTCCTCAAGATCCTTGACCAAGGTTGCTTCGGTGTATCTCGAAGGAGGCTGCGTAAATTTTTGCTCATGTGTAATCTTTTTAAAATCCAGTTCTTCGCCTTGTTCAAGCGGAGGCATCATTACATCCTTATCATCCTCTTCGGCAGCCTCTTCATTCTCATTGCTGCTCGCATCCGTACCCTCAACATACACAGCTAAAAATCCTTTGAACTTTATCTTTGAACCATTGGCTTTAAACACGTGTTTGTTTACTTCGATACTTGCATTAACCGTATCGTAAACAGCCGAAGCCATTTGACTCGCAACAAACCTTTCCCAAATTAATTTATACAATCTCAACTGATCTCTTGAAAGAAATGAAGCGATTTTTGTTGGTTCATATTCCACATCTGACGGTCTGATTGCTTCATGTGCATCTTGGGTATTAGCTTTTTTCTTTGCTACGCGCGCTTCGCCTCCGACATAAGCCTCGCCATATTTCTCAGCAATGAATGCCTTGGCCTTAGCTTGATGCTCGACTGAAATTCTTGTTGAGTCTGTCCTCATATATGTAATAAGTCCGACCTGTTCACCGTTGAACAGCGGAACGCCTTCATACAACTGTTGTGCGATTATCATTGTTTTGCTTGTGGAAAATCCCATCTTACGCGAGGCTTCCTGTTGTAATGTACTTGTAATAAAAGGAAACGGAGCTTGCTTTTTCTTTTCAATCTCCTTCACATCTTTAACAGTATATTTTTGACCCTTGATATCACTTAAAACTTTATCTGCATCTTCCTTGGATTTAAGTGCAGTCTTCTTATTCTCGTAGCCGTGATATTTTGCATCAAATTCTTTTTTATCATTAAACTTAGAAAGTCTTGCGGTCAAATTCCAATATTCTTCAGGAATAAAACCTTCAATCTTTTCTTCTCTCTTGCAAACAAATCTTGATGCAACGGATTGCACACGACCTGCGCTCAAACCTTTTTTGACTTTCTTCCATAATAATGGACTAATCTTGTATCCCACTATTCTGTCAAGAATTCTTCTGCCCTGTTGAGCATTGACCAGATTCATATCAATTGCACGCGGTTCTTTAATGGCATTTTTAACCGCATCTTTTGTTATTTCATTAAATGTAATTCGGCATTTTTTGCCTTCTGCTATTCCCAGTATAAACGCGAGATGCCACGAAATTGCTTCGCCCTCTCTGTCAGGGTCAGTTGCGAGGAAAACATGTTTTGCTGCTGCAGCTTCCTTCTTAAGCTTCTTGACAATGTCTGCTCTGCCTTTAACAGTTATATATTTTGGAGCAAATTTATTGTCGACATCAACGCCGAGTGTACTCTTTGGCAAATCCCTAAAATGTCCCATGGAGGCTTCTATCTTGTAGTCCTTACCCAGAAATTTCCCTATGGTCTTGGTCTTGGCAGGGGACTCAACAATGATTAAATTCTTTGCCATACAATGTTTTCTCCAATCAGCCGATTATTTTTCATACAATATTCACGTTACAATTTTATACTATATATAATGTAAAACGAATTGTCAATGTGGCAGAAATCATTTTTTCGATTCGTTTATCACATCACCTTTACTTTCATGCTAATATCATAAACTATATTAGCGCGAAAATAAATATGCGGAATAGATTTTATACCTTAGGTGATAGGTTAATTGTATTAATACTGTGGGTGATAGCGTCCTCCGGGCGAAGCGGAGATGAGTCCTCTCAGCTCAAGCTCGAAAACTGCATTGGCTAATTCAACATATGAAAGTCCTGTTCGCATTGCCAACTCGTCGATATTCGTTGAAGCTGCCAGAATTTGTTTGTAAACATCTCCAACATTTTTGCTTAAATTCACAACCTCCTTAATTAGTTTTCGTTGCACCATTTGAGTAAACATTTCTTCCTTTTGATCTTTTTCTCTATATTCATTTAATATATCTTCCGCATTTCTAACAAGTATTGCGCCGTCCTTCAATAGACTATTTGTTCCTCTGCTCTTTATGCTGTAAATATTTCCGGGCACGGCAAATACGTCTCGCCCTTGATCATTTGCAGCCTTAGCAGTAATAAGCGAGCCGCCTGTCTCAGCACTTTCAACAACAACTAGTCCTTTGCACATCCCACTGATTATTCTGTTTCGGCAAGGAAAATTTTCTTTCAACGGACTGACGTTTGGCAAATATTCTGTTATGACAGCACCTCTTTGCGCAATTTCTTGGAAAAGAAATCTGTTGCTGTACGGATATATTTTATTTAGTCCGGATCCGAGTACTGCAATTGTTTTTCCTTCTTCATACGCAAGGCATCCTTTGTGTGCTTGTGTGTCAATACCCTCTGCCATTCCGCTTACTATTGTGACTCCTGCTGCTGCCAAATCTTTGGCAATCTCGAATGCTACGCGCCTTCCGTACTCGCTCCCACTCCTTGTACCAACAATTCCAATACAAAAATCATCTTTTGTTAACTCTCCCTTAACAAACAAAACCATAGGCGCTGAAGCAATATTTTTTAACAAAACAGGAAAGTTGTCGTCGTCCTGCGTAACTAATTTGATATTTTTACTTTTGACATCTTCTAAAATAACTTTTGCTTTCTCGCGATTTTCAATGCTGCATATTTCATCTGCCATATTTGGTATGCTTTTATGTATAGCATCTTCACCTGTGAAAACTGTTTTCTTAAGATATCGTTCAATTGTTTTTCTGCTTGCATGCCATAAACTTTCAGGTCCCCTTGCTATTTCAGTTAGCGCGTGCTGTCTGATCGGTCCGATTCCTTTAAGCAGAGATAGCCATATCCAATATAATTCCATTAAATCCTCCTGCTTTATATTTCTCTAAGTATTCTGTTTTTTTCAAAGGAACGGTATTGTATTGATTCAGTAATGTGACTGCACTCAATGCTTTCACTTCCCTCGAGATCTGCAATGGTTCGCGCTACCTTGAGAATTTTATCGTGCGCACGTGCGCTGAGTTTGAACTTCTCGAAAGATCTGCGCAAAATATCTTCGCCATCCTGTGTGAGCTTGCAATACTTTTCAAGCATAGCAGGATAAAGCTCGCTGTTCGAAAAAATACCGTTTCCTTTGTATCTGTCGTTCTGAATTTTTCTTGCTTTGTTAACCCGCTTTTTAATCACCTCTGATTTTTCAACATTTACATTCTTACAATTAATCTCATCATATTCTAGCGACAAAATTTCAACCTGCAAATCCATTCTGTCGAGAAGTGGTTTGCTAATCCTTCTGAAATAGGTTCTGACTTCATGGGGAGTGCAGGTGCATAGAGTGTCATCGTCAAAATACTTGCCACAATTACATGGGTTAGCTGCCATAACAATCATAGGCTTCGCAGGAAATGTGACTGAAGAAATCGCGCGGGAAATTGTAACCTTGCCATCTTCAATCGGCTGCCGAAGCGAATCCAAAACTTCCTTCTTGAATTCCGGAGCCTCATCTAAAAACAATACCCCGTAGTGCGCGAGACTCACCTCTCCCGGTTTGGGATATCGCCCACCGCCGACCACACTTGCAGTTGTGCTTGTGTGATGCGGACTTCTGAAAGGTCTGGAATTAATGAATGGCATTTCATTATTTATAAGTCCGGCAATGCTGTATATCTTTGTAATCTCAACGCACTCTTCATAGGAAATATCAGGCAGAATTGTACACAGTCGTTTTGCCAACATTGTCTTACCTGATCCCGGGCTGCCCACCATCATACAGTTGTGGGCTCCTGCCGCTGCGATCTCCAGCGCCCGCTTCGCTTTAAGCTGCCCCTTGACCTCAGCAAAATCAAACAGATAATCATGATCTTGAAAATACCTATTACATCTATCACCCCTGATAACCTGAATCTCCCTAACCTCATTCAGATGCAGAACTATCTCCGACAAAGTCTCAACGGGATATATGTCCACATCTTCAACAAGACACGCCTCCCGCAGATTATCCTTAGGCACAACCAGCTTCGTAATATTTTGCTCGCGGGCGCTCAAGATCATCGGCAGTATCCCCTTAACCGGACGCACCCTTCCATCCAGTGACAGTTCGCCCACAAAAATATAGTCATCCAGAATGTATTCCCGGTTAATCTGCCCCCAAGCGCTTAAGATTCCAATTGCAATCGGCAGATCAAACATCGGTCCTTCCTTGCGGACTCCAGCCGGCGCCATATTGACCACAATGTGCCGCGTTGGAAAATCCAAGCCTGAATTTCGTATCGCGGCACGCACGCGTTCCTTCGCCTCCCTAACCGCCATGTCTCCCAGACCCACAATATCAAAGGTTGGTATGCCACCTTTTATATCTGTCTCAATTTCAATAATATATCCATTCACACCTTCAAATCCGCAGCTCTTTATTAGTGAAAACATATTTGTCTTTACTCCTTATACGATTGGCCACCGCCTGCGCCTAAGCAACAGGCGGCAGTATTGACAAAATCAACAGCACGCTTCACCTCCCAACCGTTGAGACTAAATTGTGCACCTTGTCACGCCACTTGTAAACACAATCACAATAAAAGACATAAACCAACATTTTTCTGCCAATTGCGAGCACAAAAAATTTGTTGTACAATGAATACAATATGAATCGGGTGGGGGAATGAAAATGATATTAGGTGCACAAGCATATACGATTAGAAAATATGCTCAAACTCCGGAGGATATTGAAGCATCATTTAAAAAATTGTCGGACATAGGATACACAAGTATTCAAGTTTCCGGCTTCGGTGAATTTGATCCGGCATGGCTTAACGAAGTCGCAGCAAAATATGAAATGAAAATCGCGGTTACTCATTACAACGCCAAGCGAATTCTCGAAGATACTGACAATGTCGCAAAAGAGCATTTACAATTCGGATGCAAAAATGTCGGCATTGGTGCAATGCCGGACGAATATAACGACGGAACATTGCCAAGTGTGCGTCGCCTAATAAGTGAATATAGCGAGGCTGCCAGAAAACTTCAGCAGTATGGAATAAAACTTCATTATCATAATCATCAATTTGAATTTGAAAAGTTTGACGGACTTGTAGTGTATGACGTATTGCTAAACGAGACTGTTCCTGAACTCTGGGGATTTATTCCGGACACATATTGGATTCAGTACGCCGGCCGCTGCCCTTCAAAACAAATCGAAGCTATGAAGAATCGCATTGTCGCCTGCCATCTAAAAAACATGATTGTTCATCGTGAAGACGGTCTGCGTATGGTGGCAATCGGTGAAGGCAATTTGTACTGGGATGAAATACTTGACGCATGCGAAGTGGCAAATGTCGAATACCTCATGGTCGAGCAAGATCACACATACGACAAGAACCCATTTGACGAGTTGAAAATTAGTTTTGATTATATAAAAATGGAGCCACTGCAACCTTTATTGCTTCGACCGGTGAATCGCCTGGCAGCAATCGTCTTGAGATTTCGGGCGACCGCGGGAAAATTGTTGTTGAGGATGACAAGATAAAATTCTGGGAATTGAAAACTTCCGAGCGCGAATATAATCTTACAAGCAAAAAGTTTTTCGGTTCGATTGATTCAACATACAGTGAGATTGTTCCTTACGAAGTCGAGGATGATCACATTATTATATTGCAAAATTTTACCAATGCAATTTTGAACGGCGAAGAGCTGATTGCTCCCGGCGTTGAAGGTATAAATGGTTTGACTATTTCAAATGCTATTCATCTTTCGGATTGGCTTGGAGAAACTGTTACGCTTCCAATTGACAAGGAAAAATTTTATGAGATTTTGAAATCAAAATTTTAAGCAGAAAAATATTCTGCAACAAATCCCATTAACATGTGACCTGCTATTTCGTCAACAAATTTATTGAAATCTATACTTGCCGAATGGTCTGCTTTGTCTGATACAACGCGGGCTACTAATATTTGAATATCATTTTCAAAACATACCTGAGCCGCCGCCGCACTTTCC
>JANYKE010000223.1 GCA_025361685.1 Eubacteriales bacterium
TGACATGTGGCAAATAAGATCAAGAACTTTATTTGAATAACCCCACTCGTTATCATACCAAGCAACAAGTTTCACAAAATTGTCGTTAAGTGCAATTCCTGCGCCTGCGTCAAAAACAGATGTCCTGGTCTCGTGGATAAAGTCTGTTGAAACGACTGAATCCTCTGTGTAACCCAGAATTCCTTTCATTTCGCCCTCGGCAGCCGCCTTAACAACAGCTTTGATTTCCTCATACGAAGCACCCTTTTCAATTCTGCAAGTCAAATCCACTACAGAAACATCAATAGTCGGTACTCTAAAAGCCATACCTGTTAACTTACCGTTAAGTGAAGGGATAACCTTGCCAACCGCTTTTGCAGCGCCTGTTGAAGAAGGAATAATATTGCCAAGAATTGATCGGCCGCCTCTCCAGTCCTTTGAAGATGGAGCATCTACGGTCTTTTGTGTATTGGTCGCTGCGTGGATTGTTGTCATAAGCCCTTCAATTATTCCAAAATTGTCATTAATAACCTTAGCAATCGGAGCAAGACAATTTGTTGTACATGAAGCATTTGAAACGTAGTTCATATCAGAAGTATATGTATTCTCATTAACTCCCATAACGAACATTGGGGTGTCATCCTTTGAAGGTGCGCTCATAACAACTTTTTTAGCGCCTGCATCTATATGTGCTTTAGCTTTTTCCTTTGTTAGGAAAACGCCGGTTGATTCTACAACATAATCAGCTCCGCATGCACCCCAGCCGATTTTTGATGGATCCATCTCAGCATAAACATTGATTGCTGTTCCATTAACGATCAATTTGCCATCTGCTGTTGAGACTTCGCCGTCAAATCTGCCATGAACTGAATCATACTTGAGCATGTAAACCATATAATCAAGATCGATAAAAGGATCGTTGATTCCTACAACTTCTACCTTGCCTGTTTCGATTGCTGCACGAAATACTAATCTTCCGATTCTACCGAAACCATTAATTCCTACTTTTATTCCCATGTTAAAAACCTCCCAAAATGTATTTTTACTTTACTCGTTTAGTTTACATCAATTTGCAAATATTTTCAATACTTATTATTGGAAATGATGCAAAAAGAACATAAAAGAACATTAATAAAACCTAAAAAAATATATACGAAAATATATTAGTTTGTTCGATAGAATTTGCAGAGATCATTTATTACGCATAATGAACATTGTGGATTGCGGGCATAACAGATATTTCTACCATGAAAAACGAGCAGGTGTGAAAAAATTGTCCACATGTCTTTTGGCACGACCCTCATAATATCAAATTCAATTTTTGTAGGATCCTGGTTTTTTGACAACCCGATTCTATTTGATAATCTTTTGGTGTGTGTATCAACAATAACGCTCGGAACATGAAAGATGTCCCCAAGCACTACATTTGCTGTTTTACGCCCTACGCCCGGCAACGTAACAAGCTCTTCCAATTTCGGCGGAACTTCCCCATTGTACCTTTCTAAAATCATTATCGCTGTTCCAATTATATTCTTTGCCTTATTATGATAAAATCCTGTTGATTTTATGTCCTGTTCAAGTTCATTCAAGTCTGCATTTGCAAATGCTTTTATAGATTTGTATTTCTTAAATAGCGGCTTAGTCACAATATTAACTCTCACGTCTGTACACTGTGCAGAGAGTTGCGTTGCCACAAGTAACTGAAAAGGCTTATCGTAATCAAGCGAGCATTTCGCTTCCGGATAATCACGAATAAGCCTTTTATATATTTCAATTGCTTTTTCTTGTTTTGTTATCATATAGATTGACTTTCTTTAGCTTTTTGATTCACCAAAAGTAATATCTATTGTTTTTGTTGATTTATCTGATTCTCTGTAATACTCAATTTTGACAGTATCTCCCGGTTTATACTGCGCTATATCTGTTACAAGATCATCGTATTTTGTGACAGCATTACCGTTAAATTTCGTAACTATATCGCCTTTTTTAAGTCCTGCTTTGTCTGCGGGTCCCATAAGCGTAACATCAGCAACGTATAATCCTTCAGGAAGACTGTTCTGTTTTGCAATATCTGCCGTGAATCTTGTATCAAATGAAACTCCGATCAGTGGTCTTCCGGTAACATATCCATTTTTAATAATATTATCTGCAATTGCTTTTACAGTGTTGCTTGGAATTGAAAACCCAAGACCCTCATATCCTGTCGCAGCAATTTTCAATACATTTACACCAATAACTTCACCTTTAACGTTGCATAAGGCTCCTCCACTATTGCCGCTATTAATCGCTGCATCAGTCTGGATAAGTGTCATTGTCTTATTGTCATCAGTCTTAATAGTTCTGTTCAATCCACTGATTACTCCCATGCTAACCGAGCCAACCAATTCCATTCCACCCGGGTTGCCAATTGCAATTGCTATATCTCCTACCTGAGCGTTATCCGAATTGCCAAATTCAGCAGTTGGAAATCCTTTTCCATCAATTTTCAAAATTGCAAGATCTGTTTTTTCATCTCTTCCTACAACTGTTGCAGAATAAGATTTGTTTACATCGCTTGGAAAATATACTTCAATTTTTGCGCTGCTATCCATAGTACCATTGTTGGAATTATAGGCATTTGCGATAACGTGATTGTTGGTTACTATATATCCGTCTGAATTGTATACAATCCCCGACCCTTCAAATTGCTGTTGCTGTGCTTGTTGATTTCCATAAGCAAACGGGAATGTATCAATCGTATTTGCTGCTATCACTGTTAGCTTAACTCCAACAATTGATGGTGAAGTCTTCTTTGCTACTGCCGAGACAAGACTAATATCGCCTGAATTAGTATTTATTGTGACAGGATTCAGCTGTCCGCTGCCAATGTTAAGTTTTGGAAGTACAAAAAGAAATGCTGATGCAAAAATCATTCCGCCGATAATTGCTCCGGCCAAAGCAACAAAAAGCATTTTAGTAAAAGTCTTGCCATGTGACTTTTTATGCCCATTGTTCTCATATTTTTCTCTGTAATATTGGCCTGCTTCGCCGGTAGGATTATAATAATACTGTGCCTGAGTTGTTTGTTGCTCAACAGGTTGCTGCACAGCCGGCTGCTCATAATCATTTTGCAAATTGGTATCATAACTCTCAACAATAATCTCATCTTGATACTCATTCGGAATATCATCTTGATTGCTATAATCTTCATCAACTATAAATTCATTCTCCGAATAACTTTCGCTTTCTGGATTTTCATTTGTTTTGTCCTTCAATTCCTCACTCATAATGTTACCTCCTCAATTTAGTTACAACTTGATTATATTCTGTATTCTTTGAAAAATTGTGAACAGAATGTTAAATATAATGTAGAATTTGTAAATTTATTCCTCACCATTATTAATGCAAATTATAAATTCAGTTCCGCTCCCTACGCTCGAATTAACATCAATCTTTAAGCCCTGTGAATCAATTATATTCTTAACAATAGCGAGCCCAAGTCCTGTTCCTGCATCATCTCTGATTCGGGATTTATCAGCTTTATAAAATCTGTCCCAAATGTACTTCATATCATCCCTACTCATTCCTTTTCCATGATCCTTTATGGAAACGCACACCATCTTGTGACTGTCATAGTATACCTTAATTTCAATTGGCGACCCACTCTGCGAAAATTTAATTGCATTTTGAATCAAATTCATAATCACTCTTTGAATAGAATCACTATCAGCTCTGGCAATTATACTTTCATATTCATATGTTGCATTAATTCTAATATTTTTTTCAACAATTGGTTTTTCAAACATGACTATGGCTCTCTTGCATATCTCGCATATGTCAAAATCCTTTGCCTCAAAAATCTCTTTGCCGGACTCAATACTAACAAGTTCTAGCAAATCGTTAAGCATTTTATTTAATCTGACAGATTCATTTTTAACAATCTGAAGATAGTATTCCTGTCGTTCCGATGGGATTGTACCATCTAAAATTCCTTCAACAAATCCGCTAATTGATGTCATTGGAGTTCTTATCTCATGCGAAACATTTGAAATAAATTCGCGCCGCATATTTTCAAGATTTTCAAGACTATCAATCATTTGGTTAAAGCTGTCCGACAATTCACCGATTTCATCCCCTGAAATAATTTCTACACGTTTATCGAATTTGCCTGCAACAACTTCTTGTGCTGCAACTCTCATTGATTTAATTGGTCTTGTAATTCTTCGAGAGACAAAGTAAATTGTAATCGTTGCAAGCAAGGCAATTCCAAGTGCACACAGACTAAAAATCTGCAAAATCTTAACTCTGCCTGCATCAAGATCCGGAACCGGAAGAAATACATAAACATTTCCTTCAGGCACATTGTTAATCGAAAATTCATTGGCGACTGTAAGCCAGGAAAATCCAGTATCTGAAAAAAGATCGTAAAAATTTCCTATTTCGCTATATGTTCCCCCGTCACTGCCAATCACGTTAATTTGTTTCTGATCCGGAAATTTAAGAACACCACTGCTTCCGCGTAAAAACTTAGAGATCACTGTTGAAGACAAACTGCTGTCCTTGATGCCGCTTTTTATTAGCGATGGATAAATATTCCCATCTTTATCTGCAATCACTATCATCGCTCCCAAAGAATCAGCAGTTCGTTGTATGTAAGCATTTACAAGTGGAAATACCGTTGATAAATTTCGGTTATATGTTGACTGCAAAACAGATACAACACCATCAATGCTTCCGGTTATCATCGATTTTTTTTCACTGTAAATAAAGTCGCCTGAAAAATAGTAGAATACACTTCCTAGTGCGATAAAAGAAATAATTGATATCGATATGTAAATCAATACCAACTTGACAAATATTGATTTAAAAACCTTATTTTGTTTCAAATTTATATCCCACTCCCCAGACTGTTTTCAATTCCCACGGAGCATCTTCCTTCAATATCTTTTCCCTTATCCTCTTAACATGAACATCAATTGTCCTTGCATCCCCAAAAAAGTCATATTCCCATATTTGTTCAAGAAGTTGATCACGTGTATAAACCTTATTTGGATTTGATGCAAGGAAAAATAATGTCTCTAATTCCTTAGGCGTCATCTCAACCTTATTACCATCAAGTTTGACCGTATAATTTGATTTATTTATTATCAATCCGGGATATGCAATCTCTTCACTTTCACCAATGTCCTGCTTGAACCTTCTCATTACTGCCTTAATTCTAGCAACAAGCTCTTTTGTTTCAAATGGTTTTACCATATAATCATCTGCCCCAAGCTCGAGTCCCAAAACTTTATCAAAGGTTTCGCCCTTTGCTGAAAGCATAATAATTGGAATTTTGCTTATATTTCGAACTTCACGGCAAACCTGCAGTCCATCCATTCCGGGTAGCAACAAATCCAAAATAATCAGATCGTGTGCCTTCTGCTTGAACAGTGCAAGACCTTTGACACCATCAAACACAACATCAACATTGTATCCTTCTTTTTCAAGATATAATCGTATTAATTCACATATATTCTTATCATCGTCAATAACTAAAATGTTTTTCTTCGGTTCCATAATTTTCACCTCACGCGACAATTGTATACCATATGAAAATCAAAATCAATTAATATTATGCTATACGTTAAACCTAAACAGTGTAATATCACCATCATTCATCACATAGCTGCTTCCCTCGGAACGAACCAGCCCCTTTTCCTTGGCGGCATTATATGAACCAAACTCCACAAGCTTATCGTATGCAACTATTTCAGCTCGAATAAATCCCTTTTCAAAGTCAGTATGAATTTTGCCGGCGGCCTGGGGAGCCTTTGTTCCTCTGCTAATTGTCCATGCGCGCACCTCTTTAGGGCCTGCCGTAAGAAAACTGATAAGGTTTAGTATTTTATAACTTTCTTTAATCAGTTTATCGAGTCCTGATTCATTTATTCCAAGAACCTCAAGAAATTCCTTCTTATCATTTTCTGTTAGAGCTGCAATCTCTTGCTCAATCTTGCTGCAAATGATCATAACACCTGACTCATCGTTCTTTCCATATTCGATCAGCTCATTTATAAATGGATTTTCTTCCTCGTGACCAATATCGTCTTCAGAAATATTTCCTGCATATAGAACAGGCTTCGATGTAATCAAAAACAGTTCGTCTACAAACTTCTGTTCTTCCGATGAAAATTCCATTCTTCTTACGGGAATCTCTTTTTCAAGATCATTATAAATTCTATCTAAAATTTCTGATTCAAAAATTATTTTTTTATCGCCGCTCTTAAGTTGTTTTTTGGTTTTATCAATTCTTTTTTCCAGCATTTCCATATCAGAAAAAATCAGTTCGTATTCAATTGTTTTTATATCTCTTGTCGGAGCAATTGTGCCTTCAACATGTACAATGTCAACATTTTCAAAACATCTCACAACATGAATGATTGCATCAACCTCCCTTATATGTGAAAGAAATTTATTTCCCAGGCCCTCTCCTCTGCCTGCTCCCTTTACCAGTCCGGCAATATCTACAAATTCTATTGTTGTATGTGTAATCTTTTCGGGAGAATACAGTTTAGCAAGAAAGTTGAGTCGCTCGTCCGGCACGGGAACTACCCCGACATTTGGTTCAATTGTGCAAAAAGGATAATTTGCGCACTCGGCACCGGCTTTTGTGATTGCATTAAACAAAGTACTCTTACCGACATTGGGAAGTCCCACAATTCCAAGTTTCATTTTATCCACCTTCCGAATACAAAGCCGTACTTTAAATAAAGCACGGCTTTGGCTATAAAAATTTTATTTTAAAATTACTCTTTAATAGTTGCTTCAGTAGTTTCTTCGTTAGTTGCATTTCCAAATAGCGAACCAAACGTGACGTTCATCTCTTCCTTATGAGTCTTTGGAATTTCAGGATCGTTTGATGCATCAATTGCTTCACCTTCAGGTGTTGCAGGATTAATTGCTTTAACAGCTTTAATGCTAAAAGCCAGTTTCTTTGTAACTTCGTCCTTCTCAATAATCTTGGCTTCAACTTCCTGATCAATTGATAAAACGTCTGAAGGCTTCGATATTCTAACATCTGAAATCTCAGAAATATGAACAAATCCCTCGAGTCCCTTTTCAATTTCTGCAAACAGACCAAATGAAAGCATACGTTTAATTTTTACTGTCACAATATCGCCAACATTATACTTCCCAAATAATGCAATTTTGGGATTGTCTTCTGCCTTTTTATATGCAAGAGAAATCCTTTTCTTTTCTCTGTCAATTGACTTAATCTTAGTTTCGATTTTTTGTCCAATCTCAAGTACCTCTGACGGATGTTTAATCTTGGACCATGAAATTTCTGATATGTGAAGGAATCCATCAACACCATTACTGGTTATAAATGCGCCGGGATTAATAAAACTCTTTACAACTCCGTTAAACTCATCGCCAACGGCAACTTTCTCCCATAACTCTCTGGATTGAGATTGCTTGTGTCTCTTTAGCAATATGCGAGGCGAGCCAACAATCTTATCCTTGCTCTTGTCGAACTCTGTTATGATAAATTCAATCTCTTCTGAAAGATATGGGCCAAGATCTTCAACATAAGAATCCGAAACCTGTGAAGCAGGAATAAACACTCTGTGTCCGTAGCAATAAGCAACCAGACCGCCCTTCACAATTTCAATAACCTTTGATTTAACAGGAGTCTTTTCTGTGTACAGTTTATAAATTATGTCAGCATTTTTAATAGCATCAACTCTACGTTTTGAAAGTATAATGCGTTCAACGTCGCTAACCTTTACAATATATACTTCTACCACTTGCCCTTTTTTAAGAGATGTCTTGATATCAAAATCAGGATCATCCATGAATTCTTCAATCGGGATATAGCCATCCATTTTGACACCCATGTCAACCATAACTTCCGAGTTGTTAAAATCAACTATTGTTCCCTTAACAATCTGGCCGGTTCTAACTCGCTTGAAGTTTTGTTCAAGACCTTCTTCAAAAGACAACTCTTCCGATTTTTCTGGTTTTGGCTCTTCTGATTTTGGTTCTTCAACTTTTGGTTCTTCTGTTTTTGGCTCTTCAGAAATTGTAAATGCGTCTAATCTGTTTGAGTCGTTAATTACATGTGAGTCTAATCTGTTTGAATCGTCAATTACTTCTGTCTCTAATTCATTTGATTTATCAATTGCATCGGTAGTAAGTCTGTTTAATTCGTCCATTTTATCAATAACCTCCCTAATAATCCAATCCGGTGTCGACGCTCCTGCAGTAATCGCAACCTTGCAAACACCGTCGAAATTTATGCTTGCAATATCTTTTGATGTGTTGATCTTGTATGTCCTCTTACAATATGATTCGCACAATTCAAAAAGCTTCTGTGTGTTTGAACTGTTTACTCCTCCGATAACAAATACGATGTCGGCATCTTGAGCAAGTTTAAGTGCCTCGTTCTGCCTGTCGGATGTTGCATGACATATTGTATCAGTCACCACAAC
>JANYKE010000009.1 GCA_025361685.1 Eubacteriales bacterium
CGAAAAGCGCCTGTCCCGTTTTTGTAATATTGAAATCATCGAAACCAAAGAAGAAAAGATCCCGAACAATTCTTCGCCGGCCAACGAGCAGCAGATAAAAGAAAAAGAAGCCGAAAATATTGCCAAGTACGTCAAGACAATTAAGCAGACAAACACGAGCTCCGCAGTTATTGCACTTGATATAAAAGGCAGACAACTTGATTCGGAAAGTTTTGCAAATAAATTTGAAGAGTTTGCGAACACAGGAAAGTCAACTCTCATTTTTATCATCGGCGGTTCAATCGGACTCGACAATAAACTTGTCAAGTCAGCAGATTTTATTTTCTCAATGTCAGCGCTGACATTTCCGCACAGACTTGCACGGCTTATTCTGGTTGAACAAATTTATAGAGCATTCAAAATTCAAAAGGGAGAAACGTATCACAAATGAAAAATATTGGCGCAAAAATTTACAAGTTAATTTGCAAAAGTGTCTATGGGTTATGGCTGGTCATTTTTATTTTGGGCGGACCGCTGGTTTTGAATTTATATTCTCACGCAACATTTCTCGCGGGCAAAACCGGTGTAATGGGATTTGCAATATATGCAGCACTGATAATCGCTTTTGTCTTCGGTTTATTTTTTTTAGGCAAAGCCTCAAATATTATGTTCCCAAAGTTTTTCTTCTGGGTTGTGATTGCAATTGGAGTGGCATTGCGATTATTTGCTATTGATGCAATTGATGTGCCGCTGGTTTCAGACTTTGCAGTATATTATGACCAAGCAAAAGCACTTGCGACAGGAACGGTTTTGTTTAACGATTATGTTGCAATGTTTCCACACACGATAGGTTATCCGGTAATTCTATCAGTTGTATTTAAAGTTTTTGGTACGAGTATTTTCTGCGCACAGATGTTTAACATTTTTTGTTTCGTGATCACGGCTATTGCATTATACTACACAGTTAAAAATTTAGTTTCACACAAGGTCGCATTGATTAGCATTATCATCTTTTCTGTTTGGCCGTCGCAAATAATTTTTACGACATTGGTTTCAACAGAAGCAGTATATACAATGATTACCATGATTGCAGTTCTTCTTGTGTCAATTGCTTTCAAAATGAAAAGAACCGGAGCATCTAAGAAAATATTGTTGATTTGCTTTGGCACTGCAGGAATCATTGCAGCGACTGCAAATCAGATTCGCCCGACCGGAATAATATTGGTCATTGCTGCGATTTCTATGATTATATTATTGAAATGGATTGATAACGAAAAGTTTAGCTTGAAAACTTTGATCATGCGTGCAATTGCAATTGCTCTGATGCTCACAACTTTTTTTGCAACAGGAATTTTGCTTCGTGCCGGAGTGAGCAAAATTATAGGTAAGGATGTGGCAGCCAATGCCGGCGGGTATACTTTATTCGTGGGAGCCAACATTGAAAGTTTCGGTTCATGGAACGAAGATGATGCCGTGGGTGTCGGAGAGATGCGAACCGGCGGAAACTACGATCCAACCGAGCTTAACGATAAGCTCACACAAATGGGGATTGAAAGATTACTCGCCAATCCGATGGCAACAATTAAAAATATGGTTATTAAAAACGGAATCATGTGGGCGACCGATTCATACGCAATGATCTGGGTGGAAAAATCAAATCAAATCACTTTCGAATCAGGTGAATATTCTATCATCATGTTCTTAAGTGATATTGAAGAAGCATTTTATTTTGCGGCGATGCTGTTTGCACTCTTCGGCGTAATTCGCAAATTAAAACAAAAGAGTTATTCCGGAGACAGAAGTCTGTTTATATATATTATTATTTTAGGATATGGTGCTGCATTTATTTTGGCAGAAGCAAGCAACCGATATCACTATCCTGCACTTCCATTTCTTGCAATAGCCGCAGCAATAGGCTTGACGCAGATTCAAAAGCGGAATCGCTTGCAATAAACTATAGTAATTTGATATACTACTCGTGTGCAAAATATTCATAAAATAATCAAGGAGGATGGTTAAAATGATTGATAATAAGGTTGCGCTTATCACGGGCGCCGCGCGAGGGATAGGTCATGGAATAGCCGTGCAGCTTGCTAGTGAAGGTTATGCTATTGCGGTTATGGATCTGATTGCGGAAGAACAGGTTAAAGATAATCTTGATAAGATAAAATCACATGGAACTCCGGTTATGTTTTTGAACGGCAACATTACTGTGGCGGCCGACAGGAAGATGGTCGTTGATTCTATTATAGATAAGTTTGGAAGAATCGATGTTCTTGTCAACAACGCAGGTGTTGCTCCAAAGGTGCGCATGGACATGCTTGAGACAACAGAAGAGAGCATGGATTTTGTTATGGGTATAAATCTCAAAGGAACATTTTTCCTTTCGCAGCTTGTCGCAAATTTAATGGTTGAAGAAGTTAAACAAGACATCGGAATCAAACCGATAATTGTCAACATTTCTTCAATGTCAGCATACACAACTTCTGTTGCAAGAGCTGAGTATTGTATTTCCAAGGCAGGCATAAGTATGGTCACATCGCTTTTTGCTGACAGACTTGCCGAGTACGGAATCAATGTTTACGAAATAAGACCGGGAATCATTAAGACAGATATGACAGCAGTCGTTACAGAAAAATACGACAGACTTATTTTCGAAGAGGGTATTCTGCCGATTAAAGAATGGGGTTTTCCGGAGAATATTGCAAATGCAGTTTCAGTATTTTGTTCCGGCAAGCTTTCTTATTCAACAGGCGAAGTAATTAATGTTGACGGCGGTTTCCACTTGAGAAGATTAAACTAACGGAGGATTTACAGATGAAGCAAGCAATAGTTAAAATTAATAATATCGATATTCCTGTTTATAGCATGAACACAGTTATCGTAGGAACAGGCTGCGCAGGATTTAACGCAGCAGATAATCTTTACGACTTAGGACAAAGAGACATTGCTATCGTAACCGAGGGCGTGAAAATGGGAACCTCAAGAAACACAGGTTCTGACAAGCAGACATATTATAAGCTCACACTTTGCGGCGATACACCCGACTCAGTTGTTGAGATGGCCAAGACTTATTTTGCGGGAGGCTGCATGCACGGCGATATCGCTTTAATCGAAGCCGCTCTTTCAGCACGCTGCTTTAGCAAGCTTGCAGGAATCGGAGTTCCGTTTCCACATAACAGATACGGGGAATACATTGGATACAAGACTGACCACGATCCAAGAAAACGTGCAACATCGGCAGGGCCGCTCACATCAAAATTTATGACTGAAAAACTCGAGGCACAAATCAACGCCAAACAAATAAAAATATTTGACGGCTATCAGATTATCGGAATCTTAACAGATAAAGAAGGCGACGATTCCAAAGCAATTGGACTTATCGCAATTAATCTTGACCAAGTTGAATCACCGACAATGGGCTTCACACTTTTCAATTGTACAAATGTTGTTTGGGCAACAGGTGGTCCGGCAGGAATTTATGCAACGTCTGTTTATCCGCCGAGCCAAACCGGTGCATCGGGTATTGCG
>JANYKE010000080.1 GCA_025361685.1 Eubacteriales bacterium
AAACATTTTGATTATTTCCCGTATTTGGATTAGTGATGGTTGAATCAATTACCTTGCAATTAGTTATTTTATTAACATTTCCATTTGGATCACCGACGCCCTGGCATATTATGTTGTTTACCAGAACACCGATATTCTGAAATCCGCTGATATTTGCATTTTTCATTATTACATTGCTTATCTCTATTCCATTTGGTCTAAAAGGATTACCTGAATTGCTCGTGTTATCGCAGGTTCCAAATAAGCCTCCGCTCGTACCGGACAAATTAACTATCGTATATCCTTGTCCGTCAAATGTTCCTTTAAAATTTGGAATAGGCGTCCATTTGGTTACACCGGCAGCGGCTATATCCAAATCATTCATCAACACAAAATCACCGCTGCTGCTTCTCATTTTATCTAAATCTGCTACATTATAAATCCCTGTGGCAGTGGCAGCGTACACATTCACTTTTGGCACGATATTTAGTGTTGCATACATTGTAAAGATCATCATTAAAGAAAGCAGAAATGCTACGCCCTTCAGTTTGTTCATTTTCATTGTTATTCTAGTCATAATTTTTTCTAATACCTCCAAAAGATTTTTATGGGATTTCCCTTTCATTTTTCGCCTACTTAAATTGTACACTTACTTGTAAAAATGTCAACAAGTATTATTTGAGTATTATTTTTTTGTTTTGTTTGCCAAACGCCAATTTATGTAGTAAAATGAAATAAAAATAAATGTAACAAAATACTTTTTCGGAAAGGAAATATAGAAAATGAATAAAAAAGAATATATGAAAATGGCTTTAGGCGGAACACTAATATTTCTTTTATTAACACAGATTCCGGTTTTTTTACACATACTACTGTTATATCCCTTGATGACAGACTTAACAGCTCAGAATCTTACTTGGATTGATATTTTCAAAGGTGCATTCCTAGAACAAAATCTTATTCCGTTTTCACTAATGCTGATTGCCGGAATCGTTCTCTTTATTGTTTTGAAATCAGAGAGCAAAGCTAATAATGATAAGGTTATGGGCGGCGCATATCTGTTTGGCGGTGTTTTTTCAGCCATTTTTCTAATTGGATTCACACCAAATTTATCTGTTTTTTCATTTGCTCTTTATTCAAACATAGCAAACATAGTAAGAATAATAAAGAATTACACAGCCGGAGTTGACGGTGGATATGCTGTTGGAGAAATAGTGAATGTATTAAAGCCGGATATCATTCTCGCTTGTATTTTGATAGTAGCATTGGCATTAGCAGTTATTTTGGTACTCATTGGTCTTTCTAAGTTAACAGATTCAAAAAAAGACGAAGAATACACAAGTGCTTTTGATGATGCCGATGACACGAGCGATTGGGTAGTAAGTGCCGCTGAAGAAGATGATAATTCGGTATGGCAGGGCAGCGAGGTTGACAGTGCCGACAGTGCTTCTGCAGATGCCGGTGAGCCCGAGGCTGCCGAGGAAGCTTCAGTAGAAATATCAGAAGAAGTTTCAGAAGAAGTTTTGGATGAAGCTGCTGAAAAAACTGATGAGAAATAGCAATCTTAATTATCTTTAAACCGATTGCGCACAATAACAATTTGCAAATCATAAGAGGCTGTGTAAATGGTTAACATTTTTCACAGCCTTTGACTATATTATTTAACACATAAAATTAACACATGAGAAGGAGAACAATTCATGAGAAAAGAAATCTTTACACCGCTTACGCGCGATGACACACGTTCTCTCAAAGCGGGAGATATACTTTTAATTACTGGTGAAATTTACACGGCTCGTGATGCGGCTCACAAAAAAATGATTGAGATTCTCGATGCCGGTGGAGAGCTTCCTTTTGATATTACCGATCAGATTATTTATTATGTTGGACCATGTCCTGCCAAACCCGGACAAATAATAGGTTCATGCGGGCCGACCACAAGCGGACGTATGGACGCTTACGCGCCTCGGCTGATCGGGCTTGGACTAACCGGAATGATTGGCAAAGGTCTTCGTAATGACGAAGTGATTCAGGCAATGAAAGAAAATGGCTCGGTTTATTTTGGTGCAACCGGCGGTGCGGGAGCACTACTTTCGAAATGTGTTATCGCATGCAAAACAATTGCCTTTGAAGAACTTGGTGCCGAGGCGATAATGAAGCTAACTGTTAAAAATTTCCCCGTCATCGTTGTTATTGACTCACACGGCAATAACCTTTATAATTAATCTGTTGTCGTATATACGCACAACACAAGGAGGAAAAAACATGACTCAAATTAACGGGGAAATGAATATCTCAGATGTTTTAAACATGGACACTCAGACAGCTCCAATATTTTTTGCAAACGGACTGCACTGTTTAGGCTGTCCATCAGCAGCGGGCGAAAGTATTTTCGAAGCATGCCAGATTCATGGAATTGATGCTGAAAATCTTTTGAAAGAACTCAATGCATTTTTTGCAGACAAATAAGTCAATTGGCAAGTATTCTTTTATCATGAATTATTATTTATTTTAAAAAGGCAGGTGCATTATATTGAAATTTGTTGTGTGCGAAAATTATGATGATATGAGCAAAAAAGGTGCGGATATAATTGCTGACCTAATTAAGAAGAAGCCGGATGCAATTCTTGGACTAGCGACCGGCAATTCGCCTCTTGGCTTGTACAGTGAGCTGGCAGCAAAATATGCTGCAGGCAAAATAAATTTTTCAAAGGTTCAGACATTTAATCTTGACGAGTATTACAAAATTAAGCAGGCTGACCCGCAGAGTTATTATTTTTTTATGCATGAAAACTTTTTTTCAAAAGTAAATATTGCTTCGAAAAATATCGACATCCCCTTTGGCGACGCAGACGATGCTGTTGAAGAGAGCAAAAGATATCACGACAAGATTGCTGCTTCAAAAGGTATTGACATCCAACTGTTGGGCATAGGCAATAACGGGCACATCGGGTTTAATGAACCTGACGATGCTCTTTCGGCTTGCACTCACAATGTATTGCTTACCGAGAGTACGATAGAGGCCAATTCGCGTTATTTTAAAAGTGCAGATGAGGTTCCTAAAGAAGCGCTAACTATGGGCATTGGCGAGATTATGAGCGCGCGTCAGATTCTACTGCTTATCAGCGGCAAATCAAAAGCTGCTGTTGCCAAAACTTTGACGGACAACTTTGTTACGACGCAGATTCCTGCCTCGTTTCTTAAACTGCACCAGAATGTTACCGTCTTGATTGACAAAGACGCTGCGTCTGAGATGAAGATAAAATAGTTTTGAAAGTAAGGAGATAAAAAGTAATGAGCAAAACACTTATCAAGAATGCGGTGATTTTTCAGGAGGCGCTAGGTTTTATAAATAGTAGTTTAGTTGTTGATGGCGGGATTATCTCTGATATTATTCAGGCGGGACAAGCGGTGCCGGTGTGCGATGAAGAGTTTGATTTCAGCGGGTTAACAGTTTTACCGGGGCTAATCGATATTCACCTTCACGGTGCGCTGGGCAATGTTGTCAATAGTGCAAAATATGATAACCTAAACGAGTTTTCAAAATATCTTGCGAGCAAAGGTGTTACATCCTTCCTGCCTTCGACAACAACAAAAGCGCACGAGACTATTGCGGCGGCGGCGGTCGAGATTAAGGAAGCGATGGAGAAGGGTGTTGAGGGTGCGGAGATTTTGGGCATGCATCTTGAGGGCCCGTTTTTTTGTGAAAAATACCGAGGCGCTCAAGATTTGGAGTATCTGCGCAAACCTGATTATCGTGAGGTTCTGGAGTTTAACGAGCTTTCGGGCAACAATGTCCGGCTGGTGAGCGTTGCCGCCGAACAGGACGAGGATTTTGAATTTATTAAGTATCTTGCTAAGAATACAAATATTCAATTGGCGCAGGGTCACACCGCGGCTGACTATGAGACCGCGTGTCTGGCGGGGCAGTTTGGTGCCAATCACGGAACGCATATGTTTAATGCAATGGTTCCGATTGATAAGAGGCAGCCCGGAATCTTAAGCGCGATTCTGGATAAGGAGTTTACGGCTGAGCTGATTTGTGACGGAGTGCATGTTCATCCGGCAATTATCAGAATAGTTATTAAAACTCTTGGGCCGGATAAGATTGCGGTTATAACAGATTCGAGTCAAGCGGCGGGACTGCCGCGAGGCAAGCAAGTCATCAACGGTACTGAATATATTGTTGAGGATTGCGTTAAACTTCCGGATGGAACAATTGCAGGAAGTGTTGTTGGAATGATTGACTGCTTTAGAAATCTTTTGTCTTGGGGAATAAGCAGGGCTGATGCTGCTACAATGTGCTCAACTACTCCTGCAAAAATTATTAAGGTTGATGATCGCAAGGGCAGTATTAAAATTGGCAAGGATGCTGATTTTACGGTTCTTGATTCCGATAACAATTTGGTTTGCACAATAATAAATGGCAAGGTCGCTTACAAATCATAACGGATAAGTTTGATTTGTGATTGTTATAACGATTAAATGATTATTCGAAAGGATGGATTATTATGTTGAGAAAAGAACAGATCCTGTCAAGGATAAAGAAGAGCGGTCTCGTTGCGGTTGTGCGGGCGGAGTCGGCCGAAGAAGCTGAAAAAATTACAGAAGCATGTATAAAGGGCGGAGTTGCGGCAATCGAGATTACGTTTACGGTGCCTGGTGCAATCGATGTGATTAAGGCTCTTGTTGAAAAGTATAAGTCCGGTGAGATCATTGTTGGGGCGGGTACGGTTTTGGATGCGGAGACCGCGAGAGCAGCGATCCTGGCCGGGGCTCAGTATGTTGTGAGCCCGTGTCTTAATGTTGAGATGGTTAAGTTGTGCAATAGGTATCAGGTTGCAGTTATGCCGGGGGCGATGACGATTAAGGAAGTCGTTGATGCTATGGATGCCGGTGCAGATATTGTCAAGGTTTTTCCGGGCGAACTTTTTGGTCCGGCGATTATAAAAGCCATCAAGGGCCCGATTCCTCAAGCTCCTTTGATGCCCACAGGCGGCGTCAGTCTTGATAATGTTGGAGAGTGGATTACAGCCGGAAGCGTCGCGGTCGGAGTCGGCGGCAGTTTGACTGCAGGAGCCAAGACCGGTGATTATGATAAAATTACTGAAACTGCGATAAAGTTTCTTGAAAAAATCAAAGAGGCGAGAGGAGATAATTAATATGTCTAAGGTTGTATGTTTTGGAGAAATAATGCTTAGGTTATCCCCTCCCGGATTTACAAGATTTGTGCAAGCTACGACATTTGATATTGTTTACGGTGGCGGCGAGGCTAATGTATCTGTGTCTTTGGTTAACTATGGTTTGGATAGTGTTTTTGTAACAAAGGTTCCGGCTAATCCAATCGGACAAGCTGCGGTTAACGAACTTAGGAAGTTTGGTGTTGATACAAATTGTATAGCAAGAGGCGGCGAGCGCCTCGGAATATATTATTGTGAAAAAGGTTCTTCGCAGAGGGCTTCTTCAGTAGTTTATGACAGAGCTTACTCTTCGATTTCACAAGCGAGCGCCGATGATTTTAATTGGAAAGAAATTTTTACCGGTGCAGAATGGTTTCATTTTACAGGTATAACGCCGGCTCTAGGTGATAACGTTGCGGCAATTACGCTTGACGCGTGCAAAGCTGCAAAGGCAGCCGGACTTAAGATAAGCTGCGATCTCAATTTTAGAAAAAAACTATGGACTACTGAAAAGGCCGGTCAGGTTATGGGTGGGCTTATGCAGTATGTTGATGTGTGTATTGCCAATGAAGAAGATGCAGAGAAAGTTTTTGGCATTAAGGCTGACGGTGCAGATATCACAGGCGGCAAGCTAAACCACGAAGGTTATAAAGCTGTTGCTTCAAAGCTGAAAGATAAGTTTGGATTTGAAAAAGTTGCCATCACACTTCGTGGCAGCATCTCCGCTTCAGATAACAACTGGGCCGCAATGCTATTTGACGGAACAGATTATTATTTCTCAAAATCATATCCGATTCACATTGTTGACAGAGTCGGCGGCGGCGACTCGTTTGGCGGCGGACTTATTTATTCAATCTTAAATGGCTTTGGTCCGCAGGACACAATTGAATTTGCGGTTGCGGCTTCATGTCTCAAGCATTCAATTGAAGGTGACTTTAATCACGCCACTCTTTCCGAAGTCCAAACTCTAATGGGCGGCGATGGATCTGGACGCGTTCAAAGATAATTTATTTTTAGTTCAAAATTTTCTAGGAGGATTACTATGATAAACGGTATTGAACATCTGGGCATTTATTCTGATGACACAAAAACTTTAAAAGACTGGTATATTAAAATGTTTGACTTCAAAGAGGTTTACGACAACGGCAGAGGGACATATTTTCTCAAGGCTGCTGACTGCTCAATGATTGAATTTGTTACTGCTTCTGAATATGGCGAAGTCATGAGCGATAAGGCAAACGGCCTTCGTCATGTAGCACTTGCTGTTGAGGATTTTGATTCTGCTTACAAAGCGCTCATTGCTGAAGAGGTTGAGGTCGTTGTAGAACCAATGATTGATGATGAAAAAGGTATCAAAACATTTTTCTTTAGAGACATAGACGGCAATGTTCTTCATTTAATTTACAGAAGAGATAAATTTTAATTT
>JANYKE010000088.1 GCA_025361685.1 Eubacteriales bacterium
ATTATAATCTACATTCAATCCTGTTTGAATAAACTTTGATGCGCCAATCATAACAGCAGCTGCGTATATTGGCATAAACAAGAATATTACTATTGCGACAAATTTTCGAATGAATTTTGAATCAAATCTTTTACCCAATAATTCCGGAAAAGTGTGCGCTTGAACATTTTGTCCGATGCGACGAGTTCTTTTCCCAAAGAAAATAAATGCAATAAAAATGCCAAGAAAAATATTCAGAAATGTTAACCACAGAAGACTCATTCCAAATACGCCTGCTTGTCCGCCGAATCCAACGATTGCGGATGTGCTGATAAAAGTTGCACCATATGACAGTGACATTATTACCGGATGAACTTTTCTGCCCCCCAAATAATAATCATTTGCATCTTTAGTCTTGATATATCCTAAATAGCCAAGAAATGCCAAGATTCCTATATATATTACAATAACAATAGTTTGAAACATCTTTTTGCCCCCCTTTCAAAAATATAATTAAATATCAGTTTCTTCGACAATCGCTTGTTCCTCTTTATTCCATTCTATTTCCTTTGTCAATTCTTTTTCGTCCGGATCATCACCTTTGTTCCAGTTAATTACACCGTATACCACACATGCAACCACCGCCAAAATACATAATACGTATGCTGAAAAAATGCCAAAGTCTCCCAATCCTAACACGACAAGCACCTCCTCTCATGCAAAAATTATTAATACAAAATTTAAAACTCAAATTTATAACCAAAAAAATCTTTCAAAAAAATTTTTGAAAACTAATCTATATTAATGGAATAAGATAACTGTATTATAGATGTATTTTGTAAAAATTGTGCCGTAGAATAGTGCATAAAATATAAATATTATTTTGATTTTACTCCTAACATAGAGGTATGTCAACAAAAATATTGCATATTCCTCCCTATTTTTGCATATTTATGCATAGGTTTTACCTGCCTGCTTCTTCACTATTTGTTTGTGAATAAAATGGCTCAAAAGTTTATATGGAAGGCAGACCCCTTCGACAATTTCAACTTTATTATTATTTACTTTAGTCGTTTTGATAGGGATAAGATGTTTGATTCGATTTGGGCGATTATTATTTTGAATTCGACGTCGCTTTTGCCGGTTGGGTCATCAAGACCCCAGTCGTAACGCTCTTTGCTTGGCAAGTACGGACATTCAACATTACAGCCCATTGTGATTACGATGTCGACAGCCGGAATCTCGATTACTAATTTTGAATGCTGTGTGGCTTCCATATCGATACCATAAATTTCTTTCATCAGGCGGACGGCATCCTGATTGATTTGAGGTTTGACTTCGGTTCCGGCAGAGTAGCTTTCAAAAATATCAGAGGCGAAATGTTTGCCCAATGCCTCGGCGATTTGCGAGCGGCAAGAGTTATGAACACATATGAAAGCCACCTTTGGCTTGTTGAGATTAGCTACAACAGCTGTGTTATCGGCAACAGTTGCACGATTAGTGTCAATCACATTATTGGTATGGGTTATTTTGTTAACATCCTTGTCCACTATATTTTCTCCTCATCAAGAATCGTTATATCAGCAACAGCTGCTGCTATCGCCGCCCGAGCAATCGCAGCTCGGCTCGCTTCCTGTCAGCCATCCTTTAATAATTGCAGCAGCACATCCGACTCCGGGTTCCACTGTCACTGCTTCGAACGGGCAGTTGTTTGCGCATGCGCCGCACTCCATGCATCTGTCTCTATCAATGATTTCGGCGAGGCCGTTTTCAATGATGAACACATTGTGAGGGCACACCTCTGTGCATTTGCCGCAGCCTGTACATTTGTCTTTATCCAATTCAAGTGAAACAACATTTTTCAGATAACGATGTGTCATAACATTTCCTCCTACACTAAATAAAAATACTAAATAAATAAACTTATCAACAGTGCGATAATACCGGCACCTGCAGAGATAACCATCAATGGCAGCGCAAACTTCATCTCTTTCAACACTCCTGTCGGGGAGGTATATGTTGATGAGCCTGTGAAGTTCATAGCTATGAAGGCGGAAACTGCGGGCAGTGCCAGCAGATATCCTATGCCTCTGATTGTACCGAAGGTCGCAGAGATCGGCCATCCGTTCAAAATGATTACCGTGACAACCCATATCATTCCCATAAGCCAGCCCTTCCAGGCAAACGCTCTGCCGGGAATCCATGGGAGCAGTATCGGAGTTATCACGCTTCCTGCTATTACAGTTCCGACAAATGCGTATAGGTCAACAACTCCAAAAGGCTTTGCGGCAATGAGATTCAGAAGAAACATGACAGCGAAAATTGCGACTGATGTTTTAATTGAACCTACGAGCTCCATTGGTGTCAGAACCAGACGGTCAACAAATCCGAATCTTACTTCGCGCATCTCGGTGGTTGCTTTCATACCCGCACGCAGGAACTCTTTTATGTCCTTTGCTCTGACCGGTCCGTAAATAACTCTAAATCCTGTGCGCTTCGTCAACTCGTGTGCGCTTACACCGGGTGCACCTAACTGGGGCAGAACTATAATCCTGTGACTCACAATCTCAGCCAGTCCCATCTTTCCAATGCGTCCTACGATTTCTTCTGTATCAAAAGTGCCCTTTCCGGCGGCGCACCAAACATTTATACCCTTAGTATCAATCACCAATATCCAAACATCAAGTCCTTTTAATTCCTTGCGAAGCGAATCAAAGGTTAGTTTGTAGTTAGCCGTAACAAGCACCGGCGATTCTTTATCAGGCGCTCCGACCGAATAAACTCCTGGATCAACTTTATAATTCATTCTGTTGATGCCCCATCTTGCTTTCCATGAACCGATGATATCATTGAACCTGAGCTGGGTAGTTGTGCTATTTATTTGCATGTGCTTTTACCTTGCTTTCCTGACTTTCCTGACTTTCCTGACTTTCCCGGCTTAACTATCGTCAGCTTGTCGAGCAGGTCCTTGGCGGCTTGTGCACCTTGTTCCGAGATTGAATAATAGGTCCATTTGCCTTCGTTGCGCGGAACAACAACACCACTCTGCACCAAAATTTTCATGTGGTGTGAGAGGGTAGACTGGCCTATACTCAGCTTTTCAAGCAGAACGCAGGCACACTTTTCGCCACTCTGCAGCAGCTTTAATATCTGAAGTCTGTTCTCATCGCAGAAGGCTTTGAAGACCTGTGAATTCTTAATAAGTTTGTTGTTCATGCTCACAACTCTCCCCTCACAGCTAATCTCAATCAAGCCTCATATCTAATATTTTCGATATGAGTTTATTATAGCTCTCATATCGACAAATGTCAATGTGAAGTGAGAGATGTTTTCAGAAATTATTTTATGAGGTATTGGCCCGGCAATTCGACCTGTGCGTAATCTCCGCCTGCATGAGAGATTGAGACATTGATTGCCAAAGAATCTGATGTTACATAGAATCCGCTATAGGCTGATTGGATTGTCAACACTTATTCGGACAGAAATTTTAAGGGATGACACTCTTTGTACTCGGCTGACGCCATATA
>JANYKE010000094.1 GCA_025361685.1 Eubacteriales bacterium
TTGTGTCTGACCGCTTTGTTTGTACTCTGATAATAGTTGAACCCAGTCTCTGCGAATAATGGCCTCCTTTGCAATGTGTCATATGAATATTGCAAAAAAGAATTGCCGCTGCTATATGGGTTCACCGAATGGATACTAAGAAGGAATTATGGGCAAAACAGAAATCTTCCCAAATATGCCTGGAAATGACACTTTGGTGTCACAATTAATGCATTATGTGCAACAGGCATAGTTTGCTGTGGTTTGCATAAATTTGAATGAAATGCAAATGTCCCAATACACTGGTTATGTGCAACTGGCATGGTTTTATTAGAATTTTGGGCGAAGAATTACATCCTTCAAAGGCATACAGCTTAATCATCTTCTGAAACAGGCACAATTTTGGAATAACTACAAGCCTTAAAAGACCTGAAATGCACATAATTAAACCGAGATTATGCATTAGAAAAGTATGATTGAGGTGTAATAGTTCTCGTAATATCAAACAATCCGTCCAACCAACCACGTTTTTCTCTCGATAAGGCAATCTTAAGTATCCTCTGATTGGCGTGTTCACTTATCCATGCTCCTAATGCAAAGCATTTGAATCTTAGAGTGCTTAGAGTCGACTGATTCCGCTTATTTAAGACAAATTGCCTGAAAAGGCTCATCAAATTATATGCGATCATCATAAACCGAAATGCTGCTTCTGTCGCAAAAAACTTACTCAAACAAAAATTACTCAGCCCGAAATCTGCCTTCAGTTCTTTTATCCGATTCTCCGCATCAGCTCTATCTCGATACAGATTCCATATCTGTTCCGCAGGCAAATCCAGGTCTGTTACAAAAACACTATAGCGATAACGTGTCTCGTCCATTTCAAATAAAAGAAGTTTGCCTGTTGCCTTTGGACACTCTTCAATATTCTTACGAACAGCTATCATACGCCGTGCTTTTTTCCAACCAGGTAATTGACAGTTCCATTCTGTTATCTCTATCCCTCGTTTCGCTACAACCCAATTCTTCCTGCGTAAAAGTTCTGTCTTTATTGTGGAAAACATCTTTACTGCTGTAATGTAATGAATCTTTCTTGTTTCAAAATATTCCAGAAATGATTGACCAAAAAAGCCGCTGTCTGCTCTCACCAGTCCAACTTTCTTGTCTCCCAATATCGAAAAGGTCTCGTTCATAAATGCTTCCGAATTACTCAATGAACCCGTGTTCCCGGGGCGAAGCCACGCATTCACCACCATACGAAGTTCAGCGTTAAAAGCCATCAACGGATGATGCGAGGCTCTGCCAGGCTTCTGTGCATTGTAACCAACCTTCGCTCCTTCCTGCTTACCATATCGAGTAATAACTGAACTATCCAAGTCCAACGTGATATTATCAAATTGTAATTTGCCAAAGAACCACCGTTGCAATGGAATAAATACATCATCGTTTCGCTTCCAACTAAACTTATGGAAGAAACGACTGAATGTGCTCTGTGATGGCACATGCTTCCATTCAAATATCTTTTGAAGAACCTTGTCGAATCGCAACCATCCGCAATGAGTAAATCGACTCGCTCCAATCCACATCCCAACCCAAAAACTTTCAATAATCTGAACAGCATCGTATCCACGATTTGAACCGGATACTGGCAGGTTCAATGTACGCATAAACTCTCGTATACCTATACCGTCAAGTATGTTTTTCATCAGCTTCATGCCGCCCCAAGCAGTCACTTCTTTATCGCTGTATTCAATTTTTAAATCGTTCATGTTAGCCTCACCTTTTTGGTGTGAAATAGGTTTAGCTTAAATCCAATAAATTCATACTACTCTCCGCAAGAGAGAAAACCTAATGCATAATCTCGGATAAACCAATAAGAGGCATCAGAAACAATCCAACAAATCAGTAAAGGAAGTGCGACAATGGACAAATCAAAAACACCAGCAACAGCTTCAGAGTTTTTTAAGTACAGGTATCCGCCTTTCGCAGATACCGTGGAACTTACAAATCCTTTCCAAAGCAAAACAGAAACTCTT
>JANYKE010000108.1 GCA_025361685.1 Eubacteriales bacterium
AATGATTGAGGCATTATCCAAAACTGCTGCCGGATTTATATTTCCGGAATTTTTAAACGAACACGCTGTCGACAATGATGAATTGCTCAAAGTTGCCTTAAAGTATTGCAAAAACAGCAAAAAAAGTGGTAATATTAAACAAGTGCTACAGAAATTGTCAAATAGCAAAGAATTTATTTATATTTTCTGTGGCTCGTTGTATTTTGCAGGTGAAGTCAGGAAGGAGTATGCGAATGAATTTAAAGCGCGAAATTGTTCAATTTCCGAAGCTTAGCATATATAATTTCCGAAACAAGACAGGGAATTCCGCACTTGACTCTGAGTTGATGTCGTCATACAATAAAGCACTTGATTATATAAAAATTAATGCCGATGACCAGGCAGTCGCAGAATTGTATAAGGTTTTGACTCGTAAGGCTGATTTTGTTGAGGGGCTGACACTTCTGGGTTATTGTTTTGCGCTGCAGGGCAAGACACGGCTTGCATCAAAATGCCTGTCAAAAGCTACAGAATATGCTGAATTTCCGATTAGAGCATTCTTACTTCTGAACAACATTAATTCCGGGAATAAAAGTTTTACATCTTCAACTGATTCGCATGGCGAAACAGGAGGGTTTTCTTCTCCTACAATTCATAGTTCGTTAATCATGTCGAGCTCACCCAATGCATATGACCCCTTAATCGCCAGAAAAGCTCAGGAGTCGTATGGTCTTTCAAAAAGTGATATGCAAAAAGAACATGCTAACAAGAGTGGTCAGGACGAACGTGCAGAAATGACCCGCGACCAATTTGAAAAGAAATATTCGATTAAACCCAAAACCAGAATATTAAAATTAATTCGTGAGAAAGTTTTTTCACACAAAATTTTTGTGAATACACCATTAGGTCCAAAGAAGCCAAAACAGATGAATCTTTTTGAGGACGAGAATACAGTTCCGGATACCTTTACCGGCGCAAACTACACCAAAAAACACAATTTTTATGCAGGCGGCAGGAGCAGTGATGACTGGGATAACAAATCGTATGATTCGGATAACGATGAAAAAGGCAGCTTTATTTCAAAAATTGGTTTCAAATATAAAAAGTATTTTTCAAAAAAGAGAGATCCTGATTACTCAATTAGACTTGGTGGCATTGAAAATAGCAGCAAAGGCAGACTTGGAACAATAATTATTGGCATAATGGTTGTGATGATTGTAGGATATATATTGTATTATTTAATTTCATCATAAAAAATTAGCGAACTACACTTGATTGGAGGAAGAATAGTGTTATATAAAAGCACAAGAGGCGAAGAAAAATATTACGATTCTGCATTTGTTATTAAAAAGGGTATTTCTTCTGATGGAGGTTTATTTGTTCCTACAGAAAAATTCAAAATAGATTTAGACAAAATTGAAAGTCTTGCAAATCTTGATTACAAAGGAAGAGCTAAATTTGTACTTTCATATTTTTTGACAGATTTTTCGGAAGATGAGATTAGTGATTGTGTTGAGTATGCTTACGAATCCAAGAAATGGGACGGAGAAAATACAGTTCCGTTAGTTAAACTTGGTGATAATAAATACATTCTTGAATTGTGGCATGGGCCAACATCTGCGTTCAAAGATGTCGCACTACAAATCCTTCCGGTGTTCATGATTAACTCGCTTAAGAAATGCAACGATGACAAGGATGTTGTTATACTAACTGCTACTTCAGGTGACACAGGCAAGGCGGCTCTTGAAGGATTTAAGAATATCGAAGGAACACATGTAATAGTTTTCTTTCCGGAAAAAGGTGTTAGCACTGTTCAAAAATTACAGATGGTTACTCAAGAAGGTAGCAACGTTTCCTCAATTGCCGTTGGCGGTAATTTTGATGATACTCAAAATGGCGTTAAGGCAATTTTTTCAGATAAAGATTTGTCTGAAAAACTTTCCAAAAGCGGTTATGAATTTTCTTCAGCGAATTCGATAAATTGGGGAAGACTGGTTCCACAGATTGTATATTATTTTTCAGCATACGCAGACCTTATCAAAACCGGTGAGATAAAAGCAGGTGACAAAATTAACTTTGTTGTTCCAACGGGCAACTTTGGAAATATATTAGCCGGATATTATGCTTACAGTATCGGACTTCCGGTCAATAAATTTATATGCGCTTCTAATGATAATAATGTTTTAACGGAATTTATCAATACAGGAACTTACAATAGGAACAGAGAATTCTTTAAAACCTCATCACCTTCAATGGATATATTGATTTCTAGTAATCTTGAAAGACTGCTATATCATTTGAATGGCAATGATTTTGGTAAGATTAATGATTGGATGCATTTGCTAAAGGATAAAGGTGAGTATTCGGTTGATGATATGACTCTTAAAGCAATTAACGAAATTTTTTATGGCGAATATTCCGTTGAGTCTGATGTAAATAATCAGATCAAAACGACTTTTGACAAGCACAATTATATTATGGATACTCATACCGCAGTTGGAATGGATGTCTATGATAAATATGTTGAAAAGACCGATGATAATACTATCTCTGTTGTTCTTTCAACAGCGAGTCCATTTAAGTTTTGCAATACAGTCTTGAAAGCGCTTGTTGGCAGTGACGCAATAAAAGATAAGAGCGAGCTTGAAATGCTTGAGATTCTTTCTGATAAATTCAAACTCGTTATTCCAAAAGGGCTGCAAAATCTTGATGAAAAGGAAGTATTACATAATACTGTTTGTGATAAGAACAAGGAAGCAATGCAAGAGTGTATTGAAAAAATTATATTTAGTTAGGAAAGGAAGAAAAAATGGATTCAACAATTAAAATTGCATTAACAGTTTTGGCTTTTATAATAATGCTTGCAGGTATTGCTGTGACATATGCTGCAAAAGCTATTGTAAAAAAATATAAAATGGAAGAAAAAGTAAAATTTGAAAATAATGGAAGATTTACTGAAGAAGAAGAGAAGAAGAATCGCAGCGAAAGTGCAATATTAAAAGTGAAAATGATTGGCGCCGGCATTTGTTTGCCGGGTGCATTACTTCTTTTTATTGTTGCAAGATAAAAATTGGGAGATTATCATGACAAAAAAACAACTTGGCAAAACATATTTTCCGGAAGAATTTGAAAACTCAATTTATAAAACATGGAGTGAGGCAGGATATTTCCACGCCGAACCTGACGCGTCAAAAAAGCCTTATTGCATCGTTATTCCGCCGCCGAACATTACAGGTCAGTTACATATAGGACATGCTCTTGATAATACTTTGCAGGACATACTTATTCGATTCAGAAGGATGCAGGGGTACTGCACGCTTTGGCTTCCGGGAACAGATCACGCAAGTATTGCAACAGAGGCAAAAATCGTTGAAGCCATGGCCGTAGAGGGACTCACAAAAGATGATATCGGAAGAGATGCTTTTTTGGAGAGGGCTTGGGACTGGAAGATACATTTTGGTGGAAGAATAATTGATCAACTGAAGAAGCTTGGAAATTCATGTGATTGGGAACGTGAAAGATTCACAATGGATGAGGGTTTGTCGGCGGCTGTTAAAGAAGTATTTGTCAATCTTTATGAAAAGGGACTGATATATCGAGGCGAGAGAATTACAAACTGGTGTCCAACATGCGGAACATCAATTTCAGATGCAGAGGTTGAATACAGTGACAAGGAAGGATTTTTCTGGCATATAAAATATCCGATTAAAGATAGTGCGGAATATCTTGTTGTTGCAACAACAAGACCGGAAACAATGTTGGGAGACACTGCAGTTGCAATCAATCCTACTGATGAAAGATATACAAAATATTTAGGAAAAACAGTAATACTGCCACTTCTCAACAAAGAAATACCGGTAATTGCAGATGATTATGTCGACAAAGATTTTGGTACCGGAGTGGTTAAAATTACGCCGGCTCATGACCCGAATGATTTCGAAGTTGGGTTAAGACATGGCCTGCCAATCATAAGAGTCATGGATGATAAGGCTTACATGAATGAGCTAGCAGGACCTTATGCAGGACTTGAGAGGTACGAGGCGCGCAAAAAGATTATAGAAGATCTTGAGGTTCAGGAATTATTGCTTGAGATTGAACCTCATCAACACAATGTGGGGGAATGCTACAGATGCTCAACTGTTATTGAGCCAATTATTTCAATGCAATGGTTTGTGAATATGAAGCCTTTGGCTGAACCTGCCATCAAGGCTGTTCATGATGGAGAGATTCAATTCTGTCCGGACAGATTTTCTAAAACATATTTTAACTGGATGGATAATATAAAGGATTGGTGCATTTCGAGACAACTTTGGTGGGGACATAGAATACCTGCTTTTTATTGCGAGAACTGCGGGCATATCACTGTTAGCAGGGAAGAAATTATTGAGTGTGAAAAGTGTCATTCAACTGATATTCACCAAGATGAGGATACGCTTGACACTTGGTTCAGCTCTGCCTTGTGGCCATTTTCAACTTTGGGCTG
>JANYKE010000109.1 GCA_025361685.1 Eubacteriales bacterium
TTTATAAAATTTTGCAGCTGTGCACCTGTTAAAGTCGGGAGATCCAGCTTTTTAACGAAAATATTACTGCTGTTAATGATAACAGTTGAATCTTTTAACAAAGCTCTATGTAAAATAAGCTTCTCTAAAATAGATTCTCTATTAATAATAACACCATTACTCACACTATCCGGATCAAGATCCATGCTAATTTTATTCTCTACAAATGTCTGTCCGTTTTCAAGTCTAGCCGAAACAATGTGAATCTTGTCATTATTGATATATATTACCGTTTTCAAGCTTATCCACCTCCTTATCCTCCTGCGCTTTTGTACATTGTCATTATTGGCATCATTACCCCCATCATAACCGTGCCAACAATCAGTGCCATCACCACTATCATAACAGGCTCAATAAAAGTTATCAACTGCGATGTTGCAGCATCTGCTTCAAAATCATAATTATCTGCCATGGAAAGTAATATGTCATCGAGTTTGCCTGTTTCTTCACCTATATAAATTGATGAAATAAGCTTTTTATCTATTCCCAAAACTCCTTCAATTGAGATTGAAAGTAAGTTGCCATCTCTAATTTTTTGTATTGCCTCTCCGAACTGTTTTTCAACAAACCTATTGCCAATAATTTTTGCGCTTATTACAACTGCATCAATCATATTAATACCACTGCTGTACAACGAGCTCAGTGTTCTTGCAAAGCGCGCTGTGTATACAATCTTTAACAGATTTCCGATTTTGGGAACTTTAAGTTTTATTTCATCGATCTTAAGTGCTACATCCGGTATCCTCAGAATGTAACCAATGCCGAACACGAGAGCAACAACAACAACAACAAAAACATACCAATAATTTGTCAATGCACTGCTTATTCCAAGAATAACGGCTGTTATTGCCGGGACTTCTTTATCCTTAAACAACGATACAAAATTAGGTATTACAAATGTAAACAGGAGAATCGTAACGGCGACAGTCAGTATTCCTAAAATTATCGGGTAAACCATGGCTCCCTTTATTTTTGAATTTAACTTGTTTTCCTTTTCATAATAATCGGCCATTTTTATTGCAGATCTATCCAAATGTCCACTTACTTCGCCGGCCTTAAACATATTAATCATAAGCGGAGGAAATGTATTTTTACACTCTTCCATAGCGCTTGATAATGTATTACCAACAGTAATTACATCGTACAGTTTTTCATATACACTTTTAACAGTATTTGAATCGGCTCTCTCCATCAATATTAAAACAGCTCTTGTTATCGGAATGCCTGCAGACAACATGGTGCCAACCTGCCTGCAAAAATCAACGAGCTCCGGCAGCTTTAATTTCAGGGAACGATCACCTTGCTGCGCAATCTCATCTAATTGATAGCTGTAAATGCCTCTTTCTTTTAGGGCATAAAAGACATCATACATGCTTTTGCCTTCAATTTTACCCTTAACTATTTTATTGTGAAGATCCTTGCCGCTATATTTAAATTCAGCCAATAATACAACCTCCTTTCAACTTTCTTAAAAACCAATTGGCATCAAAGATGAAACATGCTTAGGTATCCGGCAATAATCTCGTTGCCAAACATAATTGAAATAAATGCACCCAGACATATATATGGTCCGAAAGGAATTTGTTTTCCCTTCATATTCTCGTTATTTATTCTTATCATTGCAACTCCGATTATAGCTCCTACTACGGCTGCAATAAACAGAGTCAGCAAAATATTCTTCCATCCGAGCATAAAACCCAAAACCGCAAATAATAAGACGTCTCCGCCGCCGAATGCATTTTCCTTAATATTCATAATCACGTACATCGGTAAGCTTATTGCAAATAAGCCGATTATGTGACCTACAATATCTCCCTCTAAATATGCAAATACACCCGCAACCGGTATCAGACTAATAAGAAGCGAGTAAGGGATGGTCATTGTATCAATATCAATAACAGAGATGGCTATCAGAATTGCAGTAAGGATAAAAATCAATAGGGACGGTATATTCAGTCCATTGAAAAAGACAATAAATACAGCAAGTATCCCGGTGAGAAACTCAACCAAGGGATACCTGACAGATATTTTTGCCTTGCAATTTCTACATTTGCCCATGAGCAAAATATAGCTCAAAATAGGTATCAGATCATATTGCTTTATAACAATATCGCAATTCGGGCAATGAGAGCGTCCTTTTGCCACTGATATATGCTTCGGAAATCTGTAAATTATTACATTCAAGAAGCTTCCTATTATGATGCCTAGCAAAAAGATAAACAAATATATTGAAACATTCAGCACATTTAACATAAATAATTGTGATAACCTCTCAAGCTGTTTTTACCGAATCACATGCACGTATGCAACAATAAAAGGCTATTGGGCGTTCGCCTTTTATTGTTGTATACAAAATTAGTTTTTAATTACGGAGCTGCTGGTGCTACTACATCCGGGTTCAATGCTTGAATCTTATCTAACTCTGTCTGCATAGTTTGGTTTCTTGCGGTCAATGCGTCCATTTCTGTCTTAGTCTGGTTGACATAGCCAAGGAATGATGGAACAGTTACAGCTAGCATGATAGCAATGATAGCCAATACAACGATTAACTCTACTAATGTGAATCCTTTGTTATTCTTCTTTAAAGATTTCAACTTCATATCGTTATTCCTCCTTTGTATAGTAAAACTTTTTTATAATAAAAATGCTGCCCAACGCATTTCTATTTCCTCTTTTTTGTGATACCCCTACTTCAGAAATTGTAGGAGATCATTTCTGTTGCTCGTTTTCTCAAAAGCTGCCTGCCTAGTTATTCTTCCGCTGTTTGCCAATTGTGCCAAACTGTTGTTGAGTGTACACATGCCTTCCCTGCCTCCGGTCTGTAGTGCTGAATTTATTTGGTGGCATTTATTCTCTCTGATTAAATTAAGTATTCCATCAGTTCCAATCAAGATTTCAAATGCTGCGCATCTTCCGCTTCCATCTGCCAACGGAATCAACTGTTGAGTTACAACACCTTTTAATACTCCTGCAAGCTGTGTTCTAATCTGACTTTGGCTGTGTGGCGGGAACGCATCTATAATTCTGTCGATAGTATTGGCGGCCCCGGTTGTATGCAATGTCGAAAGAACCAGATGGCCTGTTTCTGCAGCCGTTACCGCAGCTGCGATAGTCTCCAAATCTCTCATCTCTCCAACCAATATTACATCAGGATCTTCTCTTAATGCTCCTCTCAGCGAATCTGCAAATGACTTAACGTCAACTCCTATCTCGCGCTGGTGAACTATCGACTGCTTATGTGTGTGCATATACTCTATCGGATCTTCGGCAGTCATGATGTGATATTTATTATTCATATTAATATGATCAATCATTGCTGCCAATGTGGTAGACTTGCCGCTTCCGGTAGGCCCGGTGACCAGGATAAGTCCTCTCGGTTCTTTTGCCAAAGTCTCAAATACCGGTGGTAATCCGAGTTCCTCAAAAGTAGGTATGGTGTCATTTAATATTCTGATTGCGGCACAGAGTTCGCCTCTCTCATGATATATGTTGACTCTCTGTCTCTCTCCGGTTGGCAGTTGGTAACATAAATCTATATCTTCTATTCTTTCGATCCCGCTTAGCTGCTTATCATTTAGCATTGAATAAATAACATCTTCAACTAAACTTTTGGAAAATGCGAAATCACTTGTAAAAATCTCTCCGTTCTTTCTAAAAACGGGTGGAATATCCGTGCAAAGATGAATATCCGAACATTTGTGTTCCCTTGCATACTCAATTAAAGTTGCTAAGTAATCCTTCATACACTAAACCGCAAAAGATGAGTTTTTAACAAGTTCATCAATGGTGGTTATTCCTCCTTCTACAAGTTTCAATACACTATCCCTTATAAATGTCAATTTGCCATTCTCGATAACATATTTATAAATATTTTCAGCATGATCCTTATTTGATATCATGTCTCTTATAGGATTGTCAATTTCCAAAATTTCGTGTACCGCAACTCTACCCTTATATCCGGTTCGATTACAGTTCAAACATCCCTTACCTCTAAAAGCAATTTTGATATTTGGTGCAATCTCTTGTTCCTCTTTTGATGTTTCATACTCCTCTTTGCAATACGGGCATATCTTCTTAACCAATCGTTGTGCGACAATGCCGACAACTGAGTTAGCAATCAAATAATGTTCAATTCCCATATCCGCCAGCCTAACTACTGAACTAATCGCATCGTTCGTATGTAGCGTAGAAAATACTAAGTGGCCTGTTACCGCAGCACTTACCGAAATCTGTGCAGTCTGTGTATCTCTTGTTTCACCAATCAATATTACATCAGGATCCTGTCTCAAAATAGATCTTAACCCACTCTCAAAAGTCATTCCTGCCAATGGGTTTACTTGCACCTGATTTACCTTTTCAATGTTCTTCTCTATCGGGTCTTCGATTGTTGTGATATTGATCGGCCTCGTAACCATATCCTCAATAATCATGTATAGTGTTGATGTCTTACCTGAGCCTGTGGGGCCTGTGATGTAAATTATCCCATGAGGATGTCTAAGTATTCGTGTTATTTTGTCGTAGTTCTCTTTTTCCATTCCGTATTGCGAGCTATTATCTAACTTGAGTGTCTGTGTCAAGAAACGCATTACTATCGTTTCGCCAAATAGTGTGGGCAGTGTAGATACACGGATGTTGATTGCCTTACCTTCTATCGTAATCTTAAAATGACCATCCTGCGGGATTCTTCTTTCTGCAATATCCAACCCTGACAATATTTTGATTCTTGCTGCCAATCGTTGGCTGAGCTTGGATTCCAACGCTGCACTGTCAATCAATAATCCGTCTATTCTGTATCTAATCAAAAGGTTCTTCTCGTCCGGCTCTATATGAACATCAGATGCCCCTTCGTTGTATGCTTTAATTATTATTGAATTAATCAAATTAACAATTGGAGAAAGTTCCTCGTCGATTTCCATTTCTTGAACTGAATCATTTGAAACATCGACTATACTGCTGTGAGCAACTGTTGCAGCTTTTTTAGCATCTATCTCGGAATAACTTTTGCTGATTGCTCTGATTATGCTGCTCTTCTTTGCTAACTTAACATCACAAGGCATGTTCAACAAATATTTTACATCTTCAATGGCATAAAAGTCAAGCGGATCGTTTACTACTAATGTCGCTCTGCCACTCTCAATCGCTATGGCAATTATTCTGTGCTTGTTTGAAATCGCTTTTGGAATCAATGAAACAACTTTGGTGTCAATCGGTGTATCATTAAAATCAACAATTCCCAGATCTAATCTTTCCGATAAAGCAATAAGCAATTGATCCTCGCTGATATATCCTTTGTCCATTAAAATTTCGCCAATCGTTTTACTCTTGTCAGAATCCTGAAGTAAAAGGGCTTCATCCAACTGCGCTTGAGTCAGATATCCATAGCTGATTAATATGTCGCCTGTCCTTATCTCGTTTTGCTCCACAGCATTTCCCTTCTATCTTATAAAACAATATGATTATTAATAAATAAGTTAATAAATAAATTGTCTATATATTTCAAAAGTCAATTACGGTTGAATTATATCAAGCATTCAGCAAAATAGCAATATACATTTGCGTTTACAGTAAAAAAATAAAATTGATTATCAAGTGTAGAACAAGAAAATCGTCAATTTTTTTAACAAAATATTTAGTGTAAAATAGTATAAATTTA
>JANYKE010000122.1 GCA_025361685.1 Eubacteriales bacterium
TTTAGTTTGTGCCGAATATTTTTTGGTGGTTGAGTGCTCAAGTATACTATCGAAAAATAACATTGACAAGCACAAAAAATTTTATTACAATATGAAAGCATCTGTAAGTAATATGCGAGTGTGCTGGAACTGGCAGACAGGCACGTTTGAGGGGCGTGTGTCTAATGGCGTACGGGTTCAAGTCCCGTCACTCGCACCATTTTTTCTCAAAAAACCCCTTGTTAATTAGGGGCTTTTTTGTTTTTTCAGAGTTTTCTATTGTTTCAATTTTTCGGCTATGGTATTATGGTGACAGGAAAATCAGGAGGACGTTTATGGATGAACTACTGAAGAAAATAATTGAATTTAGAAATGAAAGAGATTGGAAGAAATTCCACACACCTGAAAATCTGGCAAAATCGATCGCGATCGAATCTGCGGAGTTACTGGAAAATTTTCAATGGAGCAACAAATTTTCCAAAGATGAGGTATGTGATGAATTAGCCGATGTACTTATTTATTGCTTGCTGCTTTCGGATGCGCTTGGTGTCGATGCCATCGAAATCATGAATTCAAAAATTTTGAAAAATTCACAGAAGTATCCGGTGGACAAATCTAAGGGAAACAGTAAAAAATATACTGAACTTGATGGTGTAAATGAATGATAGTATACGAGGCAACTAAAAAGGAATTCTTAGATGATGTCCTTAATGATTCTGTTACTTCAAAAATTTATTCAGAATTTAAGAATAAATTAGGTCACTCAACCTCTGAAAAAGAAATTAGGTCCTGGAAGAATTCAATGATGTATATGCATAATGTACTTAGTACTGATGCAATACCGGCAGATTGCGGTATTGCGGTTGAATATCGCATACCGCGGACAAGTAACAGAATTGATTTTATCATTACCGGACTTGACAATATTGATAACAAATATGCTGTAATCGTTGAGTTGAAACAATGGGATGCGCAAATAGAGGCCATTTATGGGAAAGACGGAATTGTAAGGACAAAGTATTTTGGCGGGAAGTTACTTCCTCATCCATCGTATCAGGCCTTGTCATATGCATCCCTTATTACAGATTACAATGAATCAATTCGAAACGAACAAATAAAACTATACCCATGCGCATATTTACATAACTATGTACCAACTCAAAAGGATCCGATTTTTGATGCAATATATGAACCGTACACATCAGCATCTCCGGTTTTTGTAAGCGGTGACGCATTAAAATTGCGGGGTTTCATTTCGCAATATATCAAAAAGCCGGATCAAAAGAAAGTACTGTACATTATTGAGAACGGAAAAATATGTCCATCAAAATCCTTGCAGGACAGCCTAGTCAAAATGCTTCAAAACAATGAAGAGTTTATTATGATTGACGAACAAAAAGTTGTTTTGGAGGAAGCACTATTCTATGCTAAGGATTCATTTTCGAGCGGAAAGAAAAATGTGATTATTGTTGAGGGCGGGCCTGGCACCGGCAAGTCAGTTTTGGCAATTAATTTGCTTGTGAAACTTACTGCGGAAAGTATGGTGTGTAATTACATAACTAAAAACAGTGCGCCGCGAGAGGTTTATTCCCAAAAGCTAAGAGAGGGTTACAAGAAAAAGTTTATTGATAATCTGTTCAAAGGTTCCGGTGTATTTCATGAAGCTCAGAAAGATGATTTTGATGTATTGATTGTTGATGAAGCACATCGTTTATCTGAGAAATCGGGCATGTTTAAAAATAAGGGCGAGAATCAGACAAAGGAAATAATAAATGCTTCGAAGTTTTCAATATTTTTTATTGACGAAAGCCAGCGAGTACATATAAATGATGCCGGCAGAAAAAGCGAAATTATTACATTCGCAAAATTGGCGGGTGCAAACGTAATTGAATTGAAACTAAATTCTCAATTCAGATGTAATGGTTCGGACGGATATCTTGCGTGGCTTGATGATGTATTGGAAATAAATGAGACGGCTAATTATGACGATTTTGATTTTGAATATGACTTCAAAATATTTGATGATCCTAATGAATTGCGCGATGCAATATCCGAGTTGAACAAGACAAATAATAAGTCCAGGCTTGTTGCCGGTTACTGCTGGAATTGGCTAAGTGAAGGAAGAAGTAAAGAACACATTTATGATATTAATATTGATGAATATGATTTTCATATGAGTTGGAATTTGGACAATACAAGCACGTGGGCAATTGATGAGGATTCTGTTAGTCAAGCCGGATGTATACATACTTCCCAAGGATTAGAATTTGATTACGTCGGGGTTATCATCGGAAATGATATGAGTTACAGCCATGACCATATTTCTACCGACTATAAGATGCGTGCGAAAACAGATCGATCACTTCGCGGAATAAAGAAAGCAACTGATAATGACGAAAAACAAATAAAGAAAATTGCAGATGAAATCATAAAGAATACATACAGAACTCTAATGACACGAGGTCAAAAAGGATGTTATGTTTATTGCTGCGATAAAAATCTCAGAGACTATTTGCTCAGCAGAACAAGAAGAATGAATGAGCATTATACTGCAGCACCCCACGATGCGCTACGAGTCGCTGAAAACAAAACCGAGTATAAATAGTTGCTTGAAAAAAATTGACATCAGAAATAAAACAAAGTCAAAAAAAGTAATTGCAAATAAAATTAAAAAGATATATTATACATATAATGGTTAAAAGAACTTACTAAAATAGCTGCCCCAAAACCCCAAGCTAATTTATTATTAAGCTTTTTGACAATTATACTAGTCGTGCGACTTTTTTTGAACATCACTAATGATATATTATTATAAGGAATGTGAAGAGGGAAGACATCTGTGTTAAGTAATTTTACAAAAGAAAAAACTTGCTACTGCAAGTTTCGGGTTCCGCTCAGCGGAAGTCTCGTAGAGACGATTTGAATAAATTTTTATTTGAACTTTTGGTGTAATCTTATAAGGTAGTCATAAGATCACCATCATAATACACAAAGTATAGGAGGATGTCAATAGTGAAAAAACAATTTGGAGAATATTTTTTTGGACTGGATGTTGGAACCGATTCAGTGGGGTGGGCAGTAACCGACACTAATTACAATCTGCAAAAGCTGAACGGAAAAAGTTTATGGGGAGTACGCTTATTTGAACGAGGAGAAACGGCTGAAGAACGAAGAGTCTTTCGCAGTGCGCGAAGACGTCAGGCAAGAAGAGTCCAAAGAATAAAATTGCTTCAGGAGTTGTTTGCTGAAGAAATATGCAAAGTTGATCCGGGCTTTTTCATGAGACTTGAGGATAGTAAGTTTTACAGAGAGGATAAAACTGAAAATCAGAAGTATACTCTCTTTAATGA
>JANYKE010000133.1 GCA_025361685.1 Eubacteriales bacterium
CTTTACCCGATTGACATAATAAAGTATAATCAAGATGTAAATTGAAATTCTTTTAGTATGGAGTATTTTTTATGAGAGAGATAAGGGCTGTTATTTTTGATATGGATGGGTTGATGTTTGACACTGAGAAGATTGCTGTCAAGGCATGGGCATATTCTGCGGGATTGTTCGCGTACGATTTACAGCCCGAAATGCTGATTGAGACCATCGGACTAAATATGCCCAATTCGCTTAAGATTTTCAGAAAATATTTTGATCAAAGATTTCAAGATAACTACGAAGAAATTGTGAGCGTTGCTCTGAAATATCAATTCGATTACACAAAGGCCAATGGTGTTCCGATAAAAAAAGGATTGCTTGAACTTCTTGATTATCTTGATGAAAAATCAATCAAAAAAGGAATTGCCACCTCATCAAATCAGAAAGAAGTTTTAGACCTGATAAAAAGAGCAAATCTGCTTAATCGCTATGATACGATTATCTGTGGCGACATGATTAAAAAAGGGAAACCTGAGCCGGACATTTTTCTTGCTGTAGCCAAGGAACTCGGCGTTGAAGCAGAGAATTGCATGGTTCTTGAAGACTCGCCAAACGGAATATTGGGCGCATTTAGAGCCGGCATGACGCCGGTTATGATACCCGACTTAAAAGAACCGGACGATATTACTAAAACATATTTTTATGCGCAGTGCGCTTCATTGCTAGATGTAATTAATTTGATACAATGTATATAATACATATTTCTAGTTTAATATAACTTAATTAGTTTAATATAATTTAATTTGCTTTGTTTGTATTTGTTGCAGCAGGAAATGCTTTTGGAGGCAAGTCTTTGTGAACATCATCCATGACCGCTTTCCAAATAATTCTTGCTTTTGCAGTTTCACCGCCACTTATGCTTGTCTTCTTTATACTATTATCATAGCCGTACCAAACAGCACCAACATAATATGGGGTATATCCAACGAACCAGGAATCAACGTTGCTGTTTGTTGTTCCGGTTTTACCCGCAATCGGAATGCTGCCGTTATTTATTAGTCCCATAGCTGATGCTGTACCTCCGCCACCCGGGCGAACAACATCCTGCAGCATACTCGTCATCTGCACTGCGGCAGTTTCAGAAATAAATTTATTCGAAGATGGCGTATTTTCGAGAAGAAGCTGACCTTTGTCGTTTATAACTTTTGTATAAGTGACAGGCTTGTAATATAATCCGCCCGAATCAAAGGGAACATATGCACTGGCCATGTCAAGCGGGCTAACACCTTTTATCAAACCGCCAAGAGCAAGCGATACCGATGCTTCTTCAGGATTATCAGTTCTGTCGATTCCGACTTTCTTTAGGTATGCAAGAGATGTCTGCGCTCCCAAATCTTTGAAAACTTTTACAGCAATAGTATTTTTTGAAACTGTAACTGCTCTGCGAATTGTAATTGGACCGGCATAAGAATTATCGCCGTTAACAGGATAAGGTCCGGCACTTTTGCCCTTTTCATACATTACTTCGTCGACATAAATTGTTGAAGGTGTGATAATACCTTTGTCCAGAGCCGGACCGTATACAGCAATCGGCTTAAATGAAGAACCTGCCTGCCTATTTATAGAAGTTGCCCTGTTTAGAGTGCTGCCCTGTTTGACACCGTAGCCTCCGTACATAGCCTTAACATTTCCGTTGGCAGGATCTGTTATTACCATGCCGGCTTGCGGATGTTCGACCTTGCCTGTTGAAGGAATATATGTTTTGTCATTTTGAAATACTTTGTCCATGCTGTCTTGAATTAACGATGATTCTGTCGTGTAAATCTTAAGACCATAATTGTATATAAGGTTGATAGCAGACTCCTCAGAGATTCCTCGGCGCGCCATAAGATCATTTCTGACATCCCTTACGACCTGATCAACAAAATACGATTGTGTTACTACATCCCCTTGAGCAGTAATTTTCTTGGGAATCCAATTAAGTTTTTCCGCAACAGCTGCATCGTGCTCAACCTGAGTTATTGTGCCAAGCTCAAGCATCTTGTCAAGAATAACATTCTGCCTCTCGACCGTTCTCACAAGACCTGTCTCTCTGTAAGGATTGTATCGTGACGGAGCATTGAGAATTCCGGCAAGAGCTGCACTCTCACCAAGTGAAAGGTTTGACGCATGTTTGCCAAAATATCCTATTGCAG
>JANYKE010000158.1 GCA_025361685.1 Eubacteriales bacterium
ACCGAAGCCAACTCCGACACCAAAACCGGTCGTCGGGAAGGATGCATATATCAATGGTGACAATGTCAATTTCAGAAGTCAGGGAAGTGTTGATGCATCAGTTTACGAGAAACTCGCTAAGAATACAGTAATCGTTGCATATGAGCAAAGCAACAGTTTTACAAAGGTTAAATATAAAGGAGCAATCGGCTGGGTAAGCAGCGGATTTGTTTCCTATGGTAAGCCGGCTCCGCCAAGTCCGCCAAGTACAGGTAGCACGTACACTTCCAAGACAGCATATATAGATGGTTCGAATGTTAATGTAAGAGAGTCGGCAAGTTCTGGCAGCGAGGTAGTTTCTCACTTGCAGAACGCAACAAAGCTTACGGTTACAGGAGAGCAAGGCGACTGGTATAAGATTAAGTGCTCCAATGTTGTCGGATGGATTAGCAAGGCATACATTTCATTTACAGCACCGACGGATGAGAATGGCAACGGAAGCGGTAATCCTGCATCCGGTAACCAAGCAACAGCAGCTAATGTAGTTGCTTATGCCAAAACATTTTTGGGTTGTCCTTATGTCTATGGAGGGATGTCACCAAGTGGATTTGACTGTTCCGGATTCACAAGTTATGTGTTTAAAAAATTCGGAATATCATTAAACAGAAGCGCGGCCGGTCAGAGATCTAACGGAGTCTATGTAGCAAAGGGTAATTTACAGCCCGGCGATTTGGTCTGTTTCAACGGCCATTCCGGAATATATATTGGCAATGGTCAGTATATTAATTCCGCATCAGGCAGCTCAATGAAGGTTATTATCAGTAATTTGAGTGACAATTGGTCAGCTAACAATTATATTATGGGGAGAAGGGTGCTTTAATATAAAAATCACAAAAATTGAACCCATTATTATTTCTTACACACTTCCAACCCCGATACGTACTTCGTTCGGGGTTATGTCGCAAAGAAATCAAATGATTTTGAATATACATACGGATGAAGGTATTGTTGGTCACGGTGAGGTTTGGACCAACTATCCGGCTTGGAATGCGGATGAAAAAAATATATTATTGAAGCGAGGATTTGAGGAGCTGCTTATCGGGCAGAATCCGTTGGACATAGAGGGTATTAATTCAAGAATTAATAGCGGCGTTATTAACTCCGGCACGGGGAGGCAGTGGGGCGCGTACGGTCACATTATGCAGGCTGTGAGCGGGATTGATATTGCGCTGTGGGATATAAAGGGTAAGTATGAGAATAAGCCGCTGTACAGACTGGTTTCGGAGTCGGGCGGGAGAGTTCGAGATGTTGTGCCTGCTTATGCGAGCGGTCTTGATCCGCGAGATTTTGATGTGTATATCGGTGATGTTATCGATATGGGTTATGGGACGTTTAAGGTTAAGGTTGGGTTTTCGGATGAGGTTGATTTGAGCAATGTGGCTAAGATGAGACAGTTGATTGGCCAAGATAGAGAATTGTTTATTGATGCTAACCAAGGTTGGTCAGATTCAGAACAGGCTTTGGGCATGTTGGACAAGCTTAAGGTGTTTGGTCCTGTGCTGATTGAGGAGCCGGTTGCTGCTTATAAGATTAAGGATTACGTGAAGGTTAAAGCGGCGGGACTGATGAAGGTCGCGGGGGGCGAGAATTTGTACGGCGTCCGAGAGTTTGTTGAGCCTCTTGAGCAGATGAGTCTCGATTTGGTTCAACCCGATATCGCAAAGACAGGCGGCGTGACAGAGTTTCTAAAGATTATAAAGCTTGCCAAGAGTTATGGTATAGATTATGCGCCGCACATGTTTTCAACAGGAATTGCCCAGATGGCCTCACTACAGATTATGTTTGGCATAGAAGGCGGCACTATTATGGAAGTCGACGGCAATCCGAATCCGTTTTTAACAGAAATGTTAAGCGAGCGATTTGTTAAGTTTTCTGACGGCAGCTTTACAATAGACGATAGTAAAGAACTACCCGGAATTGGATTTGTGCTCAATCAAGATTTCATTGATAAGTACAGACGCGAGCCAAAAATTTAAATACGATTATTGACAAAATTGCAGCCGATGCTGCATGAAAAGAATACTAACCTGTTTAGCAATAGGACAGATTTTCGGGATAATAGCGGGAAGATATATGTCGCTAGGTTTTTTTGTACCTATTTTATTATTTCTCGCGCTTGTTACATTTGTTTTTGCAGTCTACAGAAAACGAAAGAATTCTGATTATATTTTCATTCTAAAAATAGTTGCGGCAATTTTATTTTCATCTATAATTGCTTTTTCGCAAATATCATTTCTTAACAATAATGAATCGCAGATTAAAGAAAAATATTTCAACAGAGAATTTGTAATAAGCGGAATGGTAAAAAGTCCTATCAGGAGCAGCGAGTTTTACCATTCATTTGATTTTGATATTCGTAACGAGGAATTCAAATTTACGGTTCAGGTTTCTGTAAAAAGAAATTTGAAAAACGGCAATAATGAAGAGAGTATAACAGCACTAAAGTATGGTGATAACATTGCACTTAAAGGGACGATTGAAAACCCTGAACAAAAAAGAAATCCGGATGACCTAGATATCGAAGAGTACCTGCGGCAAAACGGAATACTCGGAACTGTAACTATCACTGCAGATCAAATTTATTTTGCTGATCTACCAACAAATTCCGGCAATGCAATTATTGGAGCGTCAATGGCAGTGCGGTCAAGGATAAATAATTTCTTTGATTCGTGCGGCCTAAAATCGTATGATGAAGCAATGCTGTTGAAAGGAGTTTTGATTGGCGACAAATCCGGCATCAGCAAAGACATTCAAGATGATTTTTCAGATGCAGGACTCACACATTTGCTAACCGTTTCGGGCACTCCTGTCACCTATGTAGCACTGCTTTTTATTTTCATATTCAGAGCACTGAGACTTTCAAAACGCACCTGCAATATTTTGGCGGTCATAGCACTGATATTGTTTATTTTTATCACAGGATTCACACCACCGGTGGTACGCGCAGTTATTATGGCTTCATCCGCGCTAACAGCGTTGGTATTAAGACGAGAACATGACACCTATGTTGCAATCTCACTCGCATCGGTTATTATACTTGCAACCAATCCGTATCTGTTATTCAACGCAGGGTTTCAACTTTCATTTGTTGCAACATTGTCAATTTTACTTTTCTATCGCGTAATCAATAATAAAATTCTCGCCATTTATACAAAGCGAAGAAAACACGCGCCTAAAAAAATTACCGGACTAATTCTCAGCGGAATCGCACTCACTATATCAGTCCAATTAGGGATAACACCATTATGCACAATCTACTTTAACAAAATAACGCTAATTGGAATTGTCACAAATCTAGCAGCGATGCCGCTCATTCCGATTTTGTCATATGCCGGTTATTTTATGCTAATCGTAATATTTATTTTTCAACAGTTCGGAAATTTCATTTTCGAAATTCTAAAAGCACCAACGAATTGGCTTATATCAATAAGCCGTATTGCATCCGATGCAGGAGTTGGCATAATTCAGACCGAAGGATTTTCAATATGGGTGACAGCAATTTACTATGGAATCTTGATATATATTTTTAAGTTAAGAAAAGTTAAGCATTCAAAAAAGATTGCTGCAATTTTAGCATTAACAATGGCAATTGCTATTACAATTAATATTAGTAGTGCATCTACAAAAAAACTTGAGATTGTTTTTCTCGATGTGGGTCAAGGCGATTGTATATTTATAAAAAGCGAGGATGGAAAAAACATTCTGGTCGATGTTGGCGAAAAGGCTGAACCTGTTTTGTCATATCTAAAATATCGGGGAATAGGAACAATTGATTTGTTATTTGCGACACATGAACACGCCGATCATATAGGAGCACTAGGAGAGGTGAAAAATTCAATCAATATAAAAAAGATCATTGGTACAGCGGCAGCCGGGGGAGAATTGGTTTGCGACAATACCAAAATAAATGTCGGCAATGATTTGGAATTTGAGGTTCACAATCCGCCAACCAAAGGCATAGAGGAACTGAGTGCCAACAACAAATCGCTGATGTTAAAAATGAAATTTAAGAATTTTTCACTAGTTCTTTCCGGTGATTGCGAGAAGGAAGCAGAAGCACTCGTAGAACAATCAGGAGAAGACCTTAGTGCCAATGTGATAAAGGTTGGACATCACGGCTCGGCAACATCTTCAACAGCTGATTTTTTAATGCGCGTCAAACCAACGATAGCAGTTGTAAGCGTCGGAGAAAATAATCTCTACGGACACCCGGCAAACGACACACTGACAAGACTTCAAAACGTCGGAGCAAAAATTTATCGCACGGACAAAAACGGTGCTGTTATGATTGATACCGATGGTAGCAAAATATTTGTAAATGTAATGATAAAATGATAAAATATGTCAAAAGGAGTGATAAAGATTTGGCAGCATACAATTCTTCATTTAAGAAAGCAAACACAGCATACGATAAGCTGAAAAAAGAAATTGACAACAAGGAAACCAGCGATGTCTATTTGTTTTATGGCGATGAAAAATTCCTGATCGAAAGATATGTGGATTCGATTTGCGGTTTGCTGCTCGAAGGCGATACAGCTATGTTAAACAAGGTTGTACTTGATGAAGAAACAGACCCCGGCAAGATTGTTGCCGAAGCAGAGAACATGCCGTTCTTTGCAGAGAAGCGTGTAGTTATAGTATTGAATTCCGGTCAGTTCAAAAAGGGCGAATCGGATAAAAAAATTCAAGCATATTTTGAAGAACCTCATAAATCAACTTGCTTAATATTTGTTGAGAGCAAGGCAGTAGGTAATTCAAAGGCTGTCAATTTTCTAAAGAAATGCGGGGGACTAGCAGTCAATTTCGAATACAGAAGTTCAGATGAGCTCGAAGCGTGGATGGGACAATACATTTCCAAGAGAGGCAAAAGCATAAGCTATTCCGCATTAACATATTTTATCGCGATAAGCGATGAGTCCATGCATTCAATTCAAAATGAAGCTGACAAGCTCTTACTTTTCATTGGTGACAGACCCGAAGTCATGCAAGAGGACATTGATGCAATTTGTACCAAGACAATTAAATCGCTTATTTTCGATATGACGCAAGCAATGCTAACCGGCAATAAAAAAGCCGCAATTTACGAGCTGGATAAAATGCTAGTCAATAAAGAAGAACCAATCGCAATAATCGGATTTCTCTCTTCTCATCTTTATAAATTACTCAGAGTCATGGAGCTTTCGCAAAAAAGGATGAACCCCAAAAACATAGCCTTGGAAACCGGCATCTCAGATTACTATATCAGGAACCTAATCAAACAAAGCAAAAGCACAACAATACCAAATATTCAGCAGGCACTCGAAATGTGCCATGACCTAGACGTCAAATCCAAATCCACCTCCGAAGACATCCGCACCGCCCTCGAAACCTTCATAATCCAATTTTGAAGACAATTAGAATTTCTATTTCAATAATAAACTCTCAAAGCATTAGCATATCTTTAAAAAGATGGCATATTAATGACAATAATCATTGAAACAATAAATATAAATAAATCTGAAAATTATTTGCAACTGCATATTGACATATTAAGGTTACAGGCGTAGACTAATTATGAGATACACATGTAAACAAACATGATGATAGCAAAACATAACTTGACACACGAGAAAAGAGGGCTAATTTTATGAGAATTAAAAGACTATTTGCACTTCTTATCACAGTTGCATTATTAATGACAACACTAATGTCAGTATCATTCGCCTATGAATCCAATGACCCTAGTGATTTTGTCATTGTTTATGGAGTTTTGACGAAGTACACAGGAACCGACGCAGTCGTAACTATTCCGGATGGAGTAATAGAAATCGGAGGTACTGCATTCGGTGGAAATACTAAACTAACCAGTGTAACAATTCCAAACAGCGTGACCAAAATTGGATATGGATCGTTCTCTGGTTGTACCGCGCTAACCGATGTTACTATTCCGAACAGTGTAACTACTATTGCTAGTTACAACATGTCCGGTTTCTGGTATGGCGCGTTTTCAAGTTGTACTTCGCTTAAAAGTGTGACTATCCCGAACAGTATGACATATATTGGTGATTTTGCATTTTCAAACTGTACTTCGTTGACTGATGTAACAATTCCGAATAGCGTTACATCCACCGGCGAAGGTATATTTGCTTACTGTTCGGCATTGACAAGTTTTGTAATTCCAAACAGTTTTACCGGTATCAGTAGGGACATGTTTTATAATTGTACGAACCTGACAAACGTTACTATACCGAG
>JANYKE010000182.1 GCA_025361685.1 Eubacteriales bacterium
CTGCATAAAGCAAATATTTTTTAATAAGCAAATCGTTGATTCAATTAAGATTGGGTCAACGATTTTTTTTGTGCAGAAGCAATAAAGGAAAATTGGCGTATTATGTCGAATAATAGTACTGTAAGATTATTATAAAGGTTATGTTAGGAGAAGAATGGCAGGAATTTACCCTGATGAAGTCATTGAAGAAATAAGGAACGCAAACGATATAGTACAAGTGGTCTCGGAATATGTGAAGCTTACACCGAAGGGGAGCAACCAATGGGGAATTTGCCCGTTTCATAATGAGAAGACTCCATCTTTCAGCGTGTCACAGACCAAGCAGATTTATTATTGTTTTGGATGCGGCAAGGGTGGCAATGTTCTTCATTTTCTTATGGAGATTGAGCGATTGGGATTTGCAGATGCGCTCAAGAGACTTGCGGACAAAGCCAATATATTGCTTCCCGAAGGCACCGATGAGAAAGATATAAAAAAGGAAAAGCAGAAGAAGGAATTGGTAAGACTAAACACCGAGACAGCCAGATTTTTTCACAAGAATATCACAGAGGGCACCAATACCGGAATGGATTTCTTTTTGAAGAGGGGACTGACACCGGAGCTTATAAGGAGATTCGGACTTGGATATGCTGTTGATGATTGGGATAAGCTGGACAAGCATCTTTTATCATTGGGATTTACGCGCGAGATAATATTGTTGAGCGGCCTGGTTAAGAAAAACAAAAATGGCGGATATTATGATGTATTTAGAAACCGTGTCATGTTTCCTATATTTGATGCCAAGGGTGACACGATTGCATTTGGCGGAAGAGTTCTTGATGATTCTGTTCCGAAGTATCTTAATTCGCCTGAGAATATTGTGTTTAGCAAGAGTAGAAATTTATACGGCTTAAACATTGCTAAGAAGTCCGGTAAGAAAGAGCTTGTCATTGTTGAAGGATACATGGACGTTATTTCTCTGCATCAATTTGGAATAACCAATGCAGTTGCATCGTTGGGCACATCATTGACAGAACTGCAGGGGAGACTTCTCAAAAGATATTCAGATGAAGTGATTATCGCATATGATGCCGATACAGCGGGACAGTCTGCAACATTGCGCGGAATGGAGATATTGGACAGCATGAAATGCCAAGTCCGAATATTGAGAGTCCCATCGTCAAAAGATCCTGATGAATTTATTAGGGAACGCGGTCGACAAGAATTTGTTAATCTTATCAAGAATGCAAAAAAGCTGACAGATTATAAAATATCGCTACTCTACAAGGATGCTGATTTAGAATCAACAGATGGTAAAATTGATTTTCTGAATAAGGCTGCGGATGTATTGGCAAAGGTCGACAATTTGGTTGAGAGAGAAATGTTCATAAAGAAGATTTGCAAGGAACAGTATCTGAACAACGAAGCATTAAGGGGAGAAATCGATAAACGAATTCAAGCATCCGGTAAGCAAGGCAGGACCTACAAGCCGGCCGTTGCCGATAAGGGATTAGGAAAAAGCACTTCTGCTCAAAACAGAGGAAGCAATTCACAAATGACAGGATTGATTAAAGCAGAAAGAATTCTTATTGCAGCAATTTGCATAGAGAATGAATTGTTTTCTAAAGTGAAGGGCACGATTGATCAGGAAGACTTTTCTGATTTTATTGCTAAAGAAGCGGCGCAGTTTGTTTTCAAAAAGGCGGCAGGTGGGAATGAGTTTGCCCCGGCAGATTTGCTAAGCGGGCTTGAAGAAGAAGCACGAATGGCGTTTGCAAAAGTATTCGAAATTGATTGTGATTTTGAGAAAGTTGATAAGGCTTGCGATGATTGCATAAACGTAATTGAAAGAAATAAATGTGAAATTCGCGAAAGAGAAATAATTGAAATGCTCGATGGTAAGAAGCCGGCAGATAAGGATTTTGATGTTTTGAAGGACGAGTATTTGCTGCTTATCAAGAAGAATAAAAAAGGAGGAAATTAAAGTGGACAACGAGAAAAAAGATTTAATCATCAAGAAGCTTGTAGCCAAAGGAAAGAGGAAAGGCACTTTGGCATACAAAGATATTATTGTGGCTTTTGAGAAGATTGAGATGGAGCCCGAGGAAATCGAAAAGATATACGAGAT
>JANYKE010000195.1 GCA_025361685.1 Eubacteriales bacterium
GAAATCCTTGGAAGCGGTAATCCATGGGAAGATAAAAACAGCGTTTCCAAACTTTGCCTCGCTGAGCCACGATGAACTGAGAAGCAAAACTCAGGAATTCAAGGAGCGTATCTCCAATCATATCAAAGATATTGAAGACGAAATTTCTGCAGTTATGTTGAAGACTGAAGAGATTGTTGGAAAAACTTTTGGAGATATTGATAATCCATTTTTGGTATCAGTTCGTTCGGGCGCAAGAGCTTCAATGCCGGGAATGATGGACACAATTTTGAATCTTGGACTTAACGATAAGGTTGTAGTTGGACTTGCAAAGCTGACACAGAATGAGAGATTTGCTTATGACAGCTATCGCAGATTTATTCAGATGTTCAGCGACGTAGTTATGGAAGTTAAAAAAATTAACTTTGAAGAAATTCTTGATGACATCAAGAAAGAAAATAATGTTACGCTTGATACTGATCTTACAGCTGATAACCTTAAGGAAGTTGTTAAGAGATACAAGGCATTATTTGCAGAAATCAAAGGCTTTGAATTTCCGCAGGATCCTAAGACACAGTTAATTGAAGCAATAAAGGCAGTGTTCCGTTCATGGAATAACGAAAGAGCCAACATATACAGAAGACTTAACGATATTCCGGGTGACTGGGGTACTGCAGTTAATGTTCAGGAAATGGTTTATGGAAACATGGGCGATGATTCAGGAACAGGCGTTGCGTTTACGCGTAATCCTTCGACCGGCGAGAACAAGCTCTATGGTGAGTTCCTTATGAATGCACAAGGTGAGGATGTTGTTGCAGGAATCAGAACACCTTTGTCTATCGATCATCTTGCAGATGTAATGCCTGAGGTATACAAGGAATTTGCTGATACAGCTAATAAGCTCGAAGCACATTATGCTGATATGCAGGATATGGAATTTACAATTGAGAAGGGCAAGCTCTTTATGCTTCAGACCAGAAATGGCAAAAGAACAGCTCATGCCGCTCTCAAGGTTGCCGTTGATCTAGTTGCAGAAGGCAAAGTTACTAAGGCTGAAGCAATTATGAAGGTTGATCCAAAACAACTTGATGCAATGCTTCATCCAAATTTTGATCAGGCAGTTATTGCAACAAAGACTCCGATCGCTAAAGGTCTTCCGGCTTCACCGGGCGCAGCAACAGGCGTTATCTGCTTTACAGCAGAAGCTGCCGTAGCCGCAAAAGCTAAGGGCACAGATGCTTTAATTCTTGTTAGACTTGAGACTTCGCCTGAAGATATTGAAGGAATGCATTCAGCAGTTGGTATCCTTACAGGGCGCGGCGGAATGACATCTCATGCAGCCGTTGTTGCAAGAGGTATGGGCAAATGCTGTATCGCAGGCTGCGGTGAAATTTCGATTAATGAAGAAGAAAAATTCTTTACTGATGCGGCCGGCAAAAAATATGTTGAGGGCGATTGGATTTCGCTGAACGGAACAACAGGCGAAGTGTTCGGCGAGAAGCTTCCTACGGTTGATCCTGAAATGACAGATGATTTTGCAAAGCTTATGAGCTGGGCTGATGAGCTTCGCAGACTTAAGGTTAGAGCTAACGCTGATACCGCTCATGACGCTGAAGTTGCAGTTAGTTTCGGTGCCGAGGGAATCGGACTTTGCCGTACAGAGCACATGTTCTTTGAAACAGACAGAATATTTGCAATGAGACAGATGATCGTTGCTTCAAACGTAGAGCAAAGAAGAGTTGCACTTGAAAAACTTTTGCCAATGCAAAGAGGCGACTTTGAACAGTTATTTGTAGCACTTAAAGGATATCCGGTTACAATCAGATTCCTCGATCCTCCGCTTCATGAATTCCTTCCGCAAGAGGAAGAAGATATCGCAGCACTCGCACCTGAACTTGGAATTAGCACTGATGAACTTAAGGTTGTTATTGCTAATCTTCATGAGTTCAATCCAATGCTCGGACACAGAGGCTGCCGTCTCGCGGTTACATATCCTGAGATTGCTGAAATGCAGACACGCGCAGTCATCGAAGCAGCTATTAATGTTAACAAGGGTGGAATGAGTGTCGTTCCGGAAATCATGATTCCACTTGTTGGCGAAGTTAAAGAACTAAAGTTTGTTAAAGATATCGTTGTTGCGACTGCTGACGCTATTATTGCTGAAGCGGGCGTTGACCTTAAGTATAAGGTTGGCACAATGATTGAGATTCCAAGAGCTGCAATTACAGCAGACAAGATTGCTGAAGAAGCAGAGTTCTTCTCATTCGGAACTAACGATTTAACACAAATGACATTTGGATTCAGCCGCGACGATGCAGGCAGCTTCCTGGATGACTATTACAAGAGAGGCATCTACGAGTTTGATCCATTTGCAAGAATTGACTTTGAGGGCGTTGGCGTTTTGATGGAAATGGCTTGCAAGCTTGGAAGACAGACAAGACCCGATATCAAACTTGGAATATGCGGCGAGCATGGCGGAGATCCGTCAAGTGTAGAGTTCTGCCACAGACTTGGACTTGAGTATGTTTCGTGCTCACCGTTCCGTGTTCCGATTGCAAGACTTGCAGCAGCTCAGGCAGCAGTTCGCAAGGAAGGCGACTTAGGACAGAAGTAAGATAAGTAAGATAAGCAAGTTAAGCAAGATAAGCAAGATAAGCAAGATAAGCAAGATAAGCAAGCTAGTGATGAATTTATATGATTGGAGTAAGCTTATGCAGCTCAGAGACGTTTATTATAAGCAGACAGAAAGTGCCAATCTCAAGTTTAAAATGTTTACGCCGGATAGCAGCTCGGAAGGGCTGCTACCGGCTGTAATATTTTTCTTCGGC
>JANYKE010000237.1 GCA_025361685.1 Eubacteriales bacterium
ATACTTTATTCCTGGATTACCCAGTCCGATAATCGCAAAAATCTTATCGGAAGAAACTACACCAGACATTTCGTCCTTAGTATTCTGCTTTTTCGCTCCCTTAAACTTTTCCCAAAATCTGTTCATACGTTCAATTATTCCTCCGGATTCACATTATACTAAAAAACAGAAGCAAGAGCAACTTTTTGCCCTGCTTCTGTTTCTTCGCTTGCGTACTTAGTCTATTACTGTGTTAATATGCCGGTTCTTGTGCCGGCACTTCCTCGACTGCTTCAACCGGAACAACTGCTTCGGCTTCTCCAACTGTCTCAGCTTCCTCAACTGTTTCGACCTGTTCCGCCGGTGCTGCTGCAGCATATGTGGGTGCGCTGGTCAGCACTTCATTATACTTATCCAGGATTGCTTCTTGGAACATATCTCTTGTAGCAGTGTTAATGGGATGTGCAATATCCCTGTACTCTCCATCGGGAGCTTTTCTACTCGGCATTGCCACAAACAAACCACTTTGCCCTTCAATAATTTTGAGATCGTGTACAACAAATTCATCATCAAGAGTAACCGAAGCAACTCCTTTGAGCTTTCCGTCGCGATCAACTTTTCTAACTCTGATATCTGTGATTTTCATACATCTACCGCCTTTCAAAAATGATAAAAAAGATGTAAGTACTGTAATTATTTTTCTTTCTTATTAAAAATAGACTATGCACCTGCTTATAACAATGAAAGAATACAACAATTTCCGTCAAATGTCAACCTAAATATTTGCTAATTTAGTGCAAATTTGATATATTAAATTTCGTAATATATATACAATGAAAATAGGTGCTCACTCTTGAATAAAAAAGAAAAAAATATATATAGCGCACAAAGCAAAAACAAACAGCTTGATGATATGCTTGCGTCCCCTGTCAGCAAAAGATTTCACTTTATCGGCATCGGCGGAATAAGCATGAGTGGATTGGCAATGATGCTGGCCAACATGGGCTGTGTAATTTCCGGTTCTGATATCAGTGAAAATAGTCACACCGACAAACTTAAAAATATGGGGTTCGAAATTTCGAAGGGCCACAATACACTTAACATTACTTCTCATCCCGAGATTGATGCGGTAGTTTATACTGCTGCGATTGCAGTTGACAATGATGAATATACGGCGGCACAAGAACTTGGTTTACTGCTTGTCGACCGCGCAACTTTGCTGGGCGCAATCATGAAGCAATTTTCGATGACTATCACAGTCTCCGGTACACACGGCAAATCCACAACTACATCAATGGTGTCCTCTATTTTTCTTGTGGCTGACAAAGATCCTACAATTCATAACGGAAGTAATCACTCGGCTATCGGCGGCAATATACGCATCGGCAATTCCGATATTTTTATTTCGGAAGCATGTGAATACAAGGATAGCTTTTTAAAATTTTTTCCGCACATAGCAATTGTATTAAATGTTGAAATTGATCATGTGGATTATTTTAAGTCTGTATCGCATTATATCGAATCGTACAAACAATTTGTTTCACTTGTGCCTGATGATGGTTACGTGATTGCATGTGCCGATGATCCGAATATGCACAAGGTGCTTGAAGGTCAAAAGTGCAATATTATTTCGTACAGCGTTACAAACCCGACATGCAATTATTATGCTGCCGATATATCTTATGATGAATCCGGTTATGGCTCATACACATTATTTATTGACGGACTCAAGCAGGCTCATATAAAACTTTCTGTTCCGGGACTTCATAATATACAAAATTCTCTTGCATCTGCTGCTGCTGCAATTTGCGGTGGCTGCACAATCAAAGATATAGTTGAAGGGCTGCTGGCCTTTACCGGTACCGACAAGCGTTATGAATTAAAGGGTGTCAAAAATGGTATAACGGTTATTGATGATTACGCACATCATCCGACTGAAATCAGAGCGACAATAAGTGCCGCTCAAAATTCGTCAAAAGGTAAAATATGGTGCGTATTTCAGCCTCATACATATACACGTCTCAAAGAGTTTGAAGTTGATTTTGCAAATTCTCTAATGGCGGCTGATGGAATAATTGTTGCCGGAGTATTTGCCGCACGTGAAGTTAAGGTTCCGGGTGTCACTCCAAAAAATCTTTACAATCGTCTGTTGGCTGCCGGCAAGGAAGCATACTATATAGAAGACTTTGGTGAAATCGCTTTGCTGCTTTCAGAAAAAGTTGTTTCCGGAGATATGATAATAATACTTGGCGCAGGTGACATTGTCGAAGTCGCAAACATCTTCTTAAAATAATAATTCGCTTTGCATTTCAAAAATGGTTTTACAAAGCCATGCGAGATTGAGGGGGAAATGCATTCGACTTTCGAACCTTTCCCTTTTGGCAAAGAGGATTTTCTTGATACTTTCAAATGAACTTTACGATATGATTAACGATCCTAACGATCTGCACAATATCGCAAATGACACATCCACATCCGGACCGGAAGTTTCTAAGCAATACCGCGAGCTTCTTGAAAAAACTTTGCAGCGCGGCCTCTGCAATCCCCGTGGCTAGTTCGAACTTAGTTTTGAATAAATTTCCGGAAATATTTTTTCCGCGTTAATGGGCTTTAAATTTTTATCTGTCCACGCATGCAGCGTAACACCTGTTGCTAAAAGTTTGTCAGTCACAGAATCACAAACTTTATATGAGAAGCTTATCCGTGCACGTGAGATTTCTTTAATGCTCGTAGTTACAATAATCTTATCTTCGTATTTTGCCGGTGCAATATATTTGCAATTCAATTCGTACAATGGAAGCATAATACCCATCTCTTCTATAGCAGAATAGGTGATACCGAATCGTTTAATAAGATCGGTTCTGCCTATCTCAAACCATATTGCATAATTTGAGTGATGAACAATCCCCATTTTGTCAGTCTCAGCATACCTTACCGTAAGCGCAGTTTTCGTCTCCATATTTTCTCTCCTTCATATCGTAAATCCTAAGTCCTCTATATAATATATTAGCACATTTTTTTGAAAATCTATACACAATTACTTATTTCTCTGCTACAATCAATTTAATATTGACACCTTGGGCGCATTTTTTTACCTGTTACCGCAAAAAATATACGAGTGGCCTAAATGCTATTTCATTCATAAAATTGACGTGCTATACTCATGGCATGACAAGGGAGGTGAATTAGTGAAGCTAAAGATTGAACTAGTTGAAGATTTAAATGAAGATGAGGTATTGATCCGTTGCGGCCGCGTGGATGATACCGTTCAAAAAATTCAGCAGTATGTTCTGGGACTTTCCGCATCAGTTTCAAAGATGACATTTTACAAAAACAATCAAGAATTTTATTTTCCGCTTAACGAAGTATTGTTTTGTGAAACAGATGGAGATCGAATCTATGCACATACAGCAAACGACAGTTATCGCATCAAGTACAAACTTTATGAATTGGATGAAATCTTGCCAAGAAATTTTGTGAGAGCATCAAAGTCAACAATCATTAACATCATTCAGGTATACTCGGTTTCACGCAACATCGCCGCTCCAAGTCTTGTGGAGTTTAATAACAGTCACAAACATATTTATGTGTCGCGCCACTATTACAAAGATGTAAGGCAGCGACTAAATGAAAGGAGTAATTATGAAAAATAGAAATTGGTTTTGGGGTATATTCTTTATACTCGCAGCAGTATCGGTTATTGCAATCCAGACAGGATCCTTTGTGGAAATTGGAATTCAAAGTCTTTTGCTTGGAGCATTCTTGCTAGCAATCATTATTGCCAGTCTGATTAGGCTTAACGCATTCGGTGTATTCTTTCCTCTGGCATTTCTCTACATGATTTTTTGGCAGCCGCTCAACATTGTGTATGTTGATTATTGGATGGTACTTCTTGCAGCACTTTTAGTCAGCATCGGATTTTCAATTATTTTCGGAAAGCATCACAAATATCGATCCGGTTGTAATGGCAGCAAGAAGGATTGGAATCGTACAAGTGAAAGTATTGACGATAACAATCCAAACATATCTATTAGGTTTGGTTCAGCCGGCAAATATTTGCACGCTGACAATCTGCAAGGCGGAAGATTTGATGTATCATTTGGTGAACTGGAAATATTTTTTGATGAGGTGCAGCTCAGTCCTGAAGGCACCGAAATATATGTGAATTGCAGCCTCGGTTCACTCATTTTAAATGTTCCAAAACAGTGGCGCATTAAGGAAAATATTCACGTCACACTTGGTGAACTTACAAACAAAGTTCGTCAAACAAACCCGGAGGAAAATGCGCCAAATTTGACAATCTCCGGTAATCTGAAACTTGGCAACATTGAAATAAGATACATCTGAACAAAACTGATAAAAAAAATGCATAAAGCTCATTGGGGGAAGAATCACGAAAGTTGCAATACAATTTATACTATGCTATACTAATGTGGCGCTTGAGAAAGCGCCACATACTTTATATCGCGGAGTGGAGCAGTTGGTAGCTCGTCGGGCTCATAACCCGGAGGTCACAGGTTCGAGTCCTGTCCCCGCTACTTTTAGCAGAACTAAAGACCTGTAAGATAATTTCTTGCAGGTTTTTTTGTGTCA
>JANYKE010000010.1 GCA_025361685.1 Eubacteriales bacterium
TTTTAAGGAGGGATCAAGTTGCAACAGAATAGAGATAGAAGACGTAATGATGATAGAAACACAACTAGCGATGGAGTTGAACTTAAAGAGAAAATCGTTAACATAGGCCGTGTAACCAAGGTTGTCAAGGGTGGCCGTAACTTTCGTTTTAGCGCACTGGTTGTTGTTGGAGATGAGAACGGACATGTTGGCTGCGGACAAGGCAAAGCAGCTGAAATACCGGACGCTATAAGAAAGGGTATTGAAGATGCCAAGAAGAACCTTGTTGAGGTTCCAATAGTTGGAACAACAATTCCACACGGTATAACAGCTGATTTCGGCGCAAGCTCGGTATTGCTTAAACCTGCTAAACCGGGTACAGGAGTTATTGCCGGCGGGGCAGTGAGAGCGGTAGTTGAACTCGCAGGGATTCACGATATCAGAACGAAATCTCTTGGTTCGCAAAACCCGGCCAATGTTGTTAAAGCAACTGTTAAAGGTCTTTCACAACTAACGACTATCGAAAAGGTTGCTGCAACGCGTGGAAAGACTGTTGCAGAGATACTTGAATAAGGGGGAAATTACAAATGGCAAAGGCAAAGATTAAGAAAATTAAAATCACTTTGGTGAAAAGTACCATTAGTAGCAAAAAAAACCAACTTGCTAATGTTGAAGCTCTGGGACTGAGGAAAATTGGCAGCAGCAATGAGCTGACTGATAATATCCAGATTAGAGGAATGATTAAGAAGGTTTCACATTTAGTGACTGTTGAAGAAATATAAGGAGGACTCAATAATGAAGTTGAATGAATTGAAATCTGCACCCGGAACAAGGAAGGCTGCTTACAGAAAAGGCAGAGGTATCGGGTCCGGCAACGGAAAGACAGCAGGCAGAGGTCATAAGGGACAGAACTCAAGAGCGGGCGGCGGTGTGAGGCCGGGCTTTGAGGGCGGACAAATGCCTTTATATATGAAGATGCCCAAAATTGGATTTAACAATTACAGATTTGCTTTCAAGTATGCCGAAATTAAAGTGTCCGATTTAGAGTGCTTTGATAATGGCACTACTGTTACTCCTGAAATGCTTGTTGAAAAGAAAATAATTAACAAGATTATGGACGGTGTGAGCGTTCTTGGAAATGGCGAGCTGACAAAGAAACTTGATGTTGTTGCCGAAAGGTTTACCAAGACGGCACAAGCTAAGATTGAGGCTTGCGGCGGAACTGTTAAAGCGACTAAAAAGTCAAAGGTTCTTGTTAGAAATAAACCTTCGACAACCGAACAGAAGAAAGTTACTCTTAAGAATCAGATTATTGCTAAAAAGGCAGCCGGTAAGGCCAAAGCTTTAAAGATGAATATTAAGGAGGTATAAGATGGGCACGATTATCCAAACAATCAGAAACGCCTGGAAAATACCAGATATCAGAAAAAAGATTTTGTTTACAATAATGATGTTGGTTATATGCAGACTGGGCGCGGCAATTCCGGTACCCGGATTTGACAAGACTGAGTTAGCAAAATTGGTTGCAGGTGACAGTAATGGTATTTTTCAAATGCTTGATACACTTAGTGGAAGTGCATTCTCGAACGCGACAATTTTTGCAATGGGCATTATACCTTATATTAATGCTTCAATCATTATGCAGCTTCTTACAATCGCTATTCCAAGTCTGGAAAGATTGCAGAAGGAAGGCGAAGAAGGAAGAAAGATCCTTGGTCAATATACAAGATATGGCACTGTATTGCTTGGTATGATTCAAGCTATCGCGCTCACAATGTCAATGAGTGGAAAAGTTGTTGGCGGAACGATGACATGGGTTACATTTGTGACAATAGTCTTGACGTTAACCGCAGGAACTGCCTTCCTTATGTGGGTTGGTGAACAAATCACCGAATTTGGATTAGGCAATGGTATTTCCCTAATTGTATTTGTCGGGATTATTTCAAGAGGCCCGTCAGGGTTGCTTACTTTATATGGATATGCAACCGGTATTGAAAACCTTGGGCTTAAAGTTGCCTTTATTGTAGGAACAGCAGCAGTTTTTATTGCTATCATAATGGGTGTTATATGGGTTCAGCAGGCAGAAAGACGAATACCTGTACAATATGCAAAACGAGTTGTGGGCAGAAAGATGTATGGTGGTCAAAGCACAAATATTCCTATCAAGGTCAACTCCGCAGGAGTTATACCGATAATATTTGCAATGTCATTCATGATGTTTCCATCTACAATTATTTCGTTTTTCTTTTCAGGATCTACAAATCCGATAGTACTTTTCTTTAAGGATTTCCCTTCATCATGGGGGTATTCGATAGTTGACGGATTGTTGATTGTAGCATTTACATTTTTCTACACTATGGTCTACTTTAATCCGGTTGAAGTTTCTAACAACCTTAAAAAGAACGGCGGATTTATTCCGGGCATCAGACCCGGAAGGCCAACGATTGATTATATTTCAAAAGTTCTGAATAGAATTACATTCTTTGGTGGATTTTTCCTAGCAGTGGTTAGCGTTCTTCCAACCATACTTGGAAAGTTATCAAATATGCCTGGCATTTGGTTTGCCGGTACATCAGTTCTAATTCTTGTTGGTGTTGCCGTCGAGACAGTAAAACAACTTGAATCACAGATGCTGATGCGTCATTACAAAGGTTTTCTTGAATAGAAGGGGGCATGACATATGAGATTGATAATTATGGGTGCTCCGGGGGCAGGCAAGGGTACACATGCTGATATAATTAGCAAAAAACTTTTAATTCCACACATTTCAACCGGCGACATCTTCCGTAGCAATATAAAGAACGGGACACAGCTTGGAGTAATTGCAAAAGAATACATGGACAAGGGATTACTTGTTCCTGATGAAATAACAATAGGCATTGTCAAGAATCGCCTGATGGAAGACGACTGCAAGCAAGGCTTTCTGCTTGACGGATTTCCACGAACTATTCCGCAAGCTGAATATCTTGACAAGGCTCTTGCAGAATTGGATATGAAGCTTGATCATGTTATCAATCTGAATGTTTCGGATGATGAAGTGGTTAAGAGAATTTCTTCAAGAAGAGTTTGTGCGACATGTGGAATGATATTCAACACGGTCAACAGTCCGACAAAAGTTGAGGGAATATGTGATGCGTGCCAAGGCTCAGTCGTTCAAAGAGCAGATGATGCTGAGTCAACTGTCAGAGAAAGACTAAATGTTTATCATATGCAGACAGCACCACTTGTCAACTATTATAGTACAAAAGGTATTGTTTTCGAAATACCTGATATAGATGGGATCGAAGGAAAGACAGAATTAATTTTTGGTTTGTTAGGAATAGCGTAATGATTTTTCTGAAGACTAAAAGTGAAATCGAAAGCATGAGAAAATCCGGCAAAGTTATTGTTGATATTTTCAAAGAGTTATCGACAGCAATCAAGCCGGGTATTAGTACCCTTGAAATTGATAAGACGGTAGCGCAGGTAATACTGAAACACCAAGCGATTGCTTCATTTAAAGGCTACGATGCAGGCAAACACACTATTTTGTTTCCCGCAAGTGCATGCGTATCGATCAATGATGAAATAATTCATGGAATTCCTTCATCAAGTCGAATTCTACATGAAGGTGATATCGTGAGCGTTGATGTCGGAGTATATCTTGATGGATTTCATACTGATGCAGCAAGGACTTATCCGGTTGGCGAGATTAGTAATGTTGGGCAGAAACTTATTGATGTTGCTAAGAAAAGTTTTTTCGAAGGTGCGAAATTTGCTCGAACAGGAAACAGAATCAGCGACGTATCTGCGAGCATACAAGCGTATGTCGAAGGCAATGGATTTGAGGTTGTAAAAGACTATGTAGGGCATGGAATTGGAAGGAAACTTCACGAAGATCCCATGGTTCCGAATTATGGAAAAGCAAATACCGGGCCTGAACTTAAAGCCGGAATGGTAATAGCGATTGAACCTATGATAAATGAAAAAGGTTTTGAAGTAGTCACCCTTGAAAATGGGTGGACTGTTGTGACTGAAGATAGAGGTTTATCGGCGCACTTTGAACATACCGTGGCAATAACTGAAAAAGGGCCGATGATACTTAGTGAAATATAAAGCAGTTATTAAAAAGGCAATTGTTCAAGGAAAGACTGTTATTTTGCTGTTACCTGAAATTAATTTGGTGCTTGCTTTTTTGCAACGGCTTTCTT
>JANYKE010000018.1 GCA_025361685.1 Eubacteriales bacterium
AAAATTGTGATGTGTATCGTGATATATACGTTTCTCAAATTGGAAGGGAGACAGCATAATGGCCGGCGAACGAAAGATGTCACCCACCAATCAAACTACATATCCTTTTGGTATGCGACCGGGAAAACAACACGGTGGTTCGCCCGGATTAAAAAGATTTGGACCAACAGAAAAACCAAAAGACAGAAAAGGAATAATGAAAAAGTTATTCAAGTTTTACCTAACAGAAGGAAAAATGATCTTCTTCGTTTTCTTGCTCTTGCTTGGTTCAACCTGTGTCTTGTTATTTGTTCCGACACTTGTTGGAAGAGCAGTTAATGCAATAGGACTGATTGGAAATAATAAGGATGGATATAACGACTATTCGTATGTTACACTCATTGGATTTGCACTTCTGGGAGCATATCTTTTTGACTGGATTTTTTCAACACTGCAAGGATGGATAATGGCCGGTGCAAGTCAGCGAATTGTTCGCGCATTGAGAAGAGACTTGTTTGCCAAGATGCAGAAGCTTCCTCTTTACTACCATGATACTCATTCGCACGGTTTGCTTATGAGTCATATAACCAATGACATTGATAATGTCAGCAACACAATAGCTTCTTCAACATCACAGTTAATGAATTCGGTTATTACTGTAATTGGTGCTGCGACATTTATGATAATTTTAAGTCCGCAATTATCTCTTGTTGCATTTATTACATTGCCGCTAATATTAATTCTTACAAAGATGATTGCTTCAAGATCAAGAAAAATGTTTATAGGGCAGCAAAAAGAGCTAGGCAATTTAAATGGCACAATTGAAGAAATGATTTCCGGAATTCAGATGGTTAAAGCCTTTAATCAAGAGGAAAATGTTATTAAGCAATTTGATGAAATCAATGGCGACCTTTTATATTATTCAACAAATGCTCAAATTTGGGCAGGACTGTTGATGCCATTTCTAAATGTTATTACAAATCTGGGACTTGCACTTGTAGCTGGCTTCGGTGGCGCATTTGCAATTATGGGATTAATAAATGTAGGTATTATTGCGAGCTTTGTAACATACACCAGACTTTTCATAAGACCGATTAATGATGTTGCCAGTACTTTTAACATGATCCAGTCTGCTCTTGCAGGAGCTGAGCGAGTATTTAACGTGTTGGATGAGATTGAAGAAAAACCTGATGCAGAGAATGCCATGAGCCTTGACAATCCTTTGGGAGAAGTTGAATTTAAGAATGTTTGCTTTGAATATGATAAAGATGTAAAAGTATTGAAGGATGTATGCTTCAAAGTTTCTGCAGGAGAGACTATTGCGCTTGTTGGCCCAACAGGAGCAGGAAAAACAACAATCGTAAATTTGCTTTCGAGATTTTACGATGCAACGAGCGGTGAAGTATACATCGACGGACATGATATTACCCAATACAAGCGTGCGAGTCTGAGAAATGCCTTCACAGTTGTCTTGCAGGACACATGCATGTTTACCGGTTCAATTGCTGAGAACATCAGCTATAGCAAACCCCGCGCTTCAAGAGCAGAGATTATTGAGGCGGCAGTTGCTGCAAATGCTGACCATTTTATCAGAAGACTTCCGGAAGGCTATGATACGATTATTTCAGGGGAAATTAGCTCATTGTCACAGGGAGAAAGACAGTTACTCGCGATATCAAGAGCAATTCTAAATTCGGCACCTATTCTCATTCTTGATGAGGCGACCTCAAGTGTTGACACAAGCACTGAACTAAAGATACAGGAAGCACTGTTAAAGTTCCGTGCCGGACGCACAAGCTTTATTATTGCACACAGAATTTCGACGATTAAAGACGCAGATGGAATCATGGTTATTGAAGGCGGTGCCATTGTTGAAAGTGGTACACATAATGAGTTAATTGCCAAAAACGGGATTTATGCCATGATGCACAACAGCCAATTTGATTTTGATGAAATTAGTGATTTCTAAAAAATAATTTGATTTAGTCTGCCAAATTTTGATTGGAATATGTTACAATAAAAACAGGAATAATTTTTTCCAAAAGTAAATGGCATAATTATATTTTACAGCGGGGGTACAGTAATGGATTGGTTTAACGGAATAAATTGGTTTGAAGCAGGAATGATTTTTTGCTTTGGGCTTGCATGGCCGGTAAATATTTATAAATCTATAAAATCAAGGTCAACACAAGGTAAAAGTGCTATGTTTTCATATGTTGTATTAACAGGATATATGTTTGGCACAATTTTTAAGTTGACATCAAAACTTGATATTGTATTGGTATTGTATTTGTTTAATCTTGTCGCAGTATCTGTTGACCTGACTTTGTACTATATCAACAAGAAACGCGAAATTCGAATTGAGCAAGAGGCTGAATTACAGTTATAAGGAGGGCTTGATATGATTGGGATAATTGATTATAAAGCCGGAAACGGTCCGAGTGTATTAAATGCCTTGAACAAAGTAAATGCTGAAGCAATGCTTGTCAGTGATCCGGAAATGATGCTGAAGATGGATGCACTTATTTTACCCGGGGTAGGTTCAGCACAAGCTACAATGACTTCGCTTGAAGATTTAAATTGCATTGAAGCGTTGGGCGAATTTGTTTTTGTACTTAAGAGACCTTTCCTAGGTATATGTGTTGGATTACAAGTGCTTTTTGAAAATAGTGAGGAAGGCAATGCTAAATGCCTTGGATTCCTAAAGGGCAATGTAAGAAAATTTCCTGCCGATAAAGTACGTGTTCCACAGATGGGTTGGAACAAAGCAAGGTTCTTGGTTGACAATCCAATTCTTATAGGTCTTAATGAGGAGGAATATTTTTATTTTGTAAATTCGTACTATGTTGTTCCGCAGGATGACTCAATTATTCTTTCGACTACTGATTATGCCGGAGAATTCTGTTCAATGATATGTTTAAACAATATTTTTGCCGCACAATTTCACATTGAAAAAAGTGGTGAAGCTGGGCTGACAATGCTTCGGAATTTTGTGGGAATGGCCGGAAAGTCATTCGGAAAGGAGCAGCGATGATTACAAAGAGACTGATTGCCTGCTTCGATGTTGTAGATGGGAGAGTAACAAAGGCGAAAAATTTTCAAGATAATATTGATGTTGAAGACGCAGTGACGATTGCAACAAGACTTTATGAGCAGCAGATTGATGAAATAATATTTTATGACATTAAGGCAAGTGCAGAAAAGAGAAGGATTGATTTAAATACTGTAAAGCGTGTTGGAGAGGAAGTTTTTGTTCCGTTTACTGTTGGCGGTGGGATACGAAATATTGTTGACATGTATGATGTGTTGAAGGCCGGTGCAGAAAAAATAAGTATTGATTCAATGGCAGTACGAAATCCAAATATTATTACCGATGGCTCACTTGCTTTTGGCAGCCAATGTATTGTTCTAAGCATGCAAGTTAAAAATGTTGGGAAGAGCGAAAAAATTCCCAGCGGATATGAAGTGGCAATTGATGGAGCAAGAGTATTTACCGGGATGGATGCTATAGAGTGGGCAATTCGAGGAGAGGCTCTTGGAGCGGGTGAGATATGCGTGAATAGCATTGATGGTGACGGAACCATGGCAGGATATGACTTGGATATAACGGGCAGAATTGCTAAGGCCGTTAATATACCTGTTATTGCTTCAGGCGGAGCAGGAAAGGTTAGTCATCTTTTCGATTTATTTTTGCAGACTGAAGCTTCAGCTGCGATTATCAGTTCTATGCTTTACTCTCCAAGAATAGACAAGAATTATTTGGTTTCGGAAATCAAGGAAGAATTGCTGCTGAATGGGATTCCGATGCACCCGATCAGAAACTAAATTCATTCCACAAAACTTGTAAATTATTGAAACATATAGTAAATTATAGTTGTTACTAAATTAAGGAGTATTTGTTTTATGGATGATAATAAAAACAATACAATGATGTATCAGTACAATACCCCAAAGAGCAAAAAAGCAAAGCAAATTATTGATGATGTTTACGATGCACTTGTGGAGAAAGGATATGACCCAATGAGGCAGATTGTCGGATATCTTCTTTCCGGAGACCCAACCTATATTACAAATCACAAAAATGCGAGAAATATTATTAGCAGGATGGAGAGAGATGAGCTGCTGATGGAAATTGTTGGCTCATATCTTAAAG
>JANYKE010000035.1 GCA_025361685.1 Eubacteriales bacterium
GAAAGCACTTGCTAAAACATCCATAGTGAAATTGCGATACATCATTATACACCCTGTGAATGAAAGATGATGTTGCTATGGTGATTGGTAATATGAAATGTGGACAGATATAGACGAGAAAAATTAATTTGTGTTTGGAACACAAGTAAATGTTAAAGGGGTAAACAGTATGACTGATGTTCAACAAAGAGCTGCCGCCAAAAAATTTGCTACTGATTGGAACAGCAAAGGATATGAAAAAGGAAACAGCCAGCCGTTTTGGCTTTCTTTACTGCGAGATGTATATGGTGTGGAGCATCCTGAGCAATTTATTACTTTTGAAGAAAAAGTAATGATTGATAACATGAGCTTTATTGATGGTAATATCCCAAGTACAAATGTTTTGATTGAGCAAAAAAGCATCGATAAAGACCTGAGCAAACCTATTAAGCAATCGGATGGCTCTCTGTTAACCCCATTTCAGCAAGCTAAACGCTACGCCGCTGAACTTCCGCGTTCTCAGCACCCCCGTTGGATTTTGACTTGTAATTTTTCAGAATTTTATATATATGATATGGAACGGCCTACAGGTGACCCAGAAATAATTAAATTGGTTAATCTTGAGAAAGAGTATTACCGATTGCAATTTCTTGTGGATGTAGAAAATAACGAATTAAAAAAGGAAATGAAGGTATCCTTACAAGCCGGAGAATTAGTTGGTATATTATACAACACATTATTGAAGCAATATAACGATCCCGATTCGGAAGAAACATTGAAAAGTCTAAATGTTCTTTGCGTTAGGCTTGTGTTCTGTCTATATGCCGCGTACCCGATTTGCCGGACACAGGTGAGTTAGGATAAAATAAACTGTGGAGGTGAAAGAAATGAGTAGTAGTGGAAAGCGTTACAACAAGGAATTCAAAGAGGATATTGTTCGTCTGATCCGGGAAGAGAATCGTACGGTAGCAAGTGTTGTCAAAGATTTCGGGGTAAATAATCAATCGGTTCGAAATTGGCTTAAAGAAAGCAAAGATAAACAAGATCCGGACAAGGTAAAAATTGCTGAGCTTGAGGCAGAGAACAAGAGAATGAAGAAGCAAATTGCTGACCAGGAGGATACAATCGATATATTAAAAAAAGCAACAAGCATCTTCGCCCAGATCAAGCGGCCGTGACCTATGAACATATAAAGGCGCAAAGAAATATTAATAATTCCGTAGAGAAGATGTGTAGAGTTTTGGGAGTATCAACCAGCGGCTATTATGACTGGATGGATCGTAAGCCAAGCAAAAGAGAAGAAGAGAATGAAGATATACTGAAAATCATGAAAGAAAGCTATGATAGATGTGAAGGGATTATCGGACTTGATAAATTATTGGAAGATGTAAATGAAAAGTTCCCTTCATGTGCAAGAAACAGAGTGTATCGACTTCAAAGGAAACATGAGCTGTACAGCGTACGAAAAAAGCCATTCAGAGTTTGTATTACGGACTCAAATCACTATCTTCCCAAAGCGCCAAACCTGCTGGATCAGAACTTTACTGTAGATGCTCCTCACAAAGTATGGGTAACAGATATTACGCAGATTGTCATCCCCGAAGGCAAAGCATACTTAGCAACAGTCAAAGATATTTTTCATAAAGAGATAGTTGGATGGTCACTTGCAAGACATATGAGAACGGAATTGTGTTTGGAAGCACTCGACAATGCTGTAATGAAACATCGTCCGCCAAAAGAGTTGATACATCATTCTGATCAAGGCAGTCAGTATTGCAGCAAAGAATATGTAGAACGGCTAAAAAAATACGGAATGAAAAGAAGCATGAGCCGCAGAGGAAATTGTTGGGATAATGCACCGGCAGAAACATTCTTCAGCACGATAAAGTCGGAAAGAATATATCACATGAAGTATAAAAGTTTTGATGAAATGAAGAAAGACATTTTTTGGTATATTGAATGGTTTTACAATCGCAACAGAAGACATTCAGCAATCGGACAAGTTACACCGGAAAAATATTTGAATCAATATTACGAAAATTTGAAACAAGCTGCATAAAGTGATTGACAAATAAAAAAGGATATGAGAATATTATTTTGTAGTTGGTGTTAAAATTCTAACACCGTAGTGTCCGAAAAAACGATAAAGGGTCAGATACTTAAAACCAATGATTGGAATTTTATGAAAAATAAATTTGAGGTAATAAGAAATATAATTGCAATATGTTCTTTTTTGATGGTAGTAGCAGTAATCATATTGTTTATTATTTTTCAAGATAGATATGAATTTCTTATATCTATTAATTACATTTTATTATTGGTAAGTGGAATCGGACTTGTGTGGGGTTATTTTTATTCCAGGATTACTCCAATTTGGGTGGGAATTGTTCTTACTTTATTACATTTGTTATTGGTCATATCTCTTCTGTTTTTGGCTAAATGGATTAATATTCCAAGAAATGATTTGCTCGGACTACCTTTATCTGCTGTTGTTGGGCTACTTATTTATTTATTAAAGGATAAAATTGTTAATTTTCTATTACTGTTTATGAAACAAATTTCAACAGACAAAGTGACAGACATGAAAACTAATAATATCTTATTTTATATACGAATAGCGTGTTATATTGCTTTTGCTGCTTCGATTGTCAGCTCATATTTATTTAACGCTGATGAACCGTTCCTGATTTTGTTCAACGTTTTCGGATTGATTTTGACGACGTATATACTTGTTGAGTCAATCATTACTAAAAATTATAACATTGTTAAAATTACTGTTATAGTCGGATCGTATTTATTCTTATTCACCCGAATATTTGAATTGTGGCATATAAGTTATTAATAATTTAACATTTTAATTGACGGTCGTATATTCGCCTGTCTTGCGGAATGGGAGCAAATAATATATAATTTCCCTATAAACAAATTTGAAACACGAATGGAGTTTGATTAGATTATGGCACTTTATGAAGATTGGCAGAAGCTTGTAAGCGGGCATAAGGACGAAGAGGAAAGACAAGCATTTTGGACAGGCTACCTTGCAAAGGAAAAGGATATTTACATTGAAATATTAAAGAATAAGGAAACCAAAATTCAAGGAAAGCTTGCAGACCTCGCAGCAAAATACGAAATGGACGACACCATGTTTTCCGGATTTATCGACGGAATCAATACCAGTCTTGAAGCGGAGATAGATGTTAACGCACTGACTTCGGATTCTGAAATTGACGCAACAATTTTATACGACAAACTATTTGTAAACATGATCGATGCAAAAGCCGACTGGCTGTACACGCTCGAAGAATGGGATGCAATTTATTCTCAAGAAGAGCGCGATATTATGCGCAAAGAATATAACAAATCAAAAATGGCAGTGAGCACAAAGGTAGGACGAAATGACAAATGCCCTTGCGGCAGCGGAAAAAAATATAAAAAGTGTTGCGGCAAAGAGGAATAGTTTAGAGGAGTCAAATGGATAAAATCAGATGCGCAGTAATAGGAATGGGCAGAAGCGGAAAAGATATTCATGCAAGATTTATTGTGGAAGAGCTTTCCGATAGGTTTGAACTTGTAGCAGTTGTTGACCCGTTGCCTGCGAGACGAGAAAATGCGAAGACTGTATTTGGTTGTGATACATACGCCGATTACAGTGAGATATTTAGTCGTAATGATATAGATATTGCAGTAATCGCCACACCAACAAATATGCACTGTGACATTGCAGTCAAACTTATGGAAAATGGATTTGACGTTATTTGTGACAAGCCTGCTGCCAACACAGTTTCTGAGATTGATAAGATGATAGAGACGAAAAACCGAACAGGCAAAAGGTTGATGATATTCCAGAATTGGGCACTCGGATTGGGAACACTCAAAATTGAGGAGATAGTAAAATCAGGAGTGCTTGGACGCATTGTTCAAATATCAATTCACATGAATGATTTTAGGCGGCGTTGGGACTGGCAGACTGTATTGAAATTTGGCGGCGGAAACATTTTCAACAAAGGAGCACACGCAATTGATTTTGCAATGCATCTGCTTGATATAAAGAAGGTTCCGGAAAAAGTCTATGCTGTAATGGATATTGTCAATGCCGCGGGTGACGCCGATGACTATACAAAAATAGTTTTTGAAACAGAAAACTGCAAAACAGTAGATATTGAACTTTCAAATGCAGAGGCTTTTTCTGATTCAAGCATTCGCGTGCAGGGAAAAACCGGCTCACTGCTTTGCATTGAGAGGGATCATGTTAAGTGGAGATATCTTTTGCCCGAGGAAAATCCGAAACATGAGCTCGATACAACTCCGATAGTTAATGATGAAGGTAAACCTGCCTATTGCAATGAGAAAATCAAATGGCATGATGAAGAATGGGAGATGCCGCGTGACAATAAAGATTTTGTTTCGAGTGTGAAAATTTTCTATGATAATGTGTGGAATGCAATTAGTAATTCTGCTGACATAAGATGCACACCCGAACTTTCAAGAATACAACTTGAGATTATTGAAAAATGCTTACAGCAAAATCCAAGATTTAAGTATTAGGAGGAATAATATGCTTTACGACGGTCATATTCATATAATGAGCGGGGCGGATGAGCTTGATGTAAGCAATCTCAAAATGAGGATGCTAAAAAGCGGGATTGAAGGCGGCTCTATTATTTCATATCCACCTGTGGCCAGTTACACCGGCAAAACATTTTCCTGGGAAGAACGGCTCGCGCAGGTTATAAAATTCGCTGAGGGCGGCGATAATCTATTTCCGATGTTTTGGATCAATCCGCTGGATTACACTGCACAGTTTCAGGTCGATGCGGCTTGCGAACAAGGCATAGCGGGATTTAAAATAATCTGCGATGATTTTGTTGTCAGCGACGAGCATGCATTAAGCGTCATAAGGTATATTGCTTCAAAGAAAAAGCCAATTCTGTTTCACAGCGGAATCCTTTGGGATGGCAAGGTTTCATCAAAGAACAGCCGACCGATAGAATTCGAAAGACTTCTCGAGGTTGAGGGGCTCAAGTTTGCACTGGCTCATGTTTCATGGCCATGGTGCGATGAATGCATTGCAATGTATGGCAAGTTTCTAAATGCCTATACTCATTCACCGGAACTTTCGGTTGAGATGTTTATCGACATAACCCCCGGAACACCACCGATATACCGTGAAGAGGTTTTGAAAAAATTATTTTTAACCGGCTATGACATAGAGAATAACGTTATTTTCGGAACGGATTGTTTTGCAAAAGAATACAATTCCGAATGGGCAGCAGAATGGATTGAACGCGATAACGGAATCTATGATAAAATAGGAATTGGCGGGGAAGTGCGCGGTAAAATATACAGCGAGAATCTACTGAGATTTTATGGCAAGTCAGATAAAGAAATCAAAATGAGACTTCCGGTGCCGTCGTAATAATGAGCGAACCACTATGAGGTGTTTATGTTTGATTTAAAGTACGAGCTTGGCAAATTGCCGGCAATGCCCGGCGTTTACATTATGAAGAACAAGTTAAACAATATAATTTATGTTGGCAAAGCGATAAGTCTGAAGAATCGAGTGCGTCAATATTTTCAATCGAGCGCCGGCCATTCGGAAAAGGTGCGTGCGATGGTTTCACACATTACTTCCTTCGAATACATTATTACCGACAACGAAAAGGAAGCGTTGATTCTTGAGTGCACGCTCATAAAAAAACATAAACCGCAATATAATATTTTGCTCAAAGACGACAAGTCGTATCCCTATATTAAAGTTACATTGGAAGAGGAGTTTCCGCGCGTATTAATGGTGAGACGAATGAAAAAAGATGGCGCACGATATTTTGGCCCGTATCATTCCATGTACTCGGTTAAGGAAACACTTGAGGCACTTAAAAAAATATTTCCGCTGAAGAGCTGTAATAAAATTTTGCCAAAGGACATTGGCAAGGGGCGACCGTGTCTAAACTATTACATAGGAAGATGTCTCGGGCCGTGCCGCGAAGGAGTAGATCGAGAAGAGTATTTGTTTATGATCAAAGATGTGTGCAGGTTTCTGGATGGTAAGGGCAAAGATATTCTCGCCGGGCTAAACAAAAAAATGTTGGATGTGTCCGAAAGACTTGAGTTTGAAAAGGCCGCCCAGTTTCGAAACAGAATTGCGGCGCTTAACAAAATGTTGGAGAGTCAAAAGGTTGTGTTTACAGATTTGCAGGACAGAGATATTATTGCTATGGCGTCAGATGATAACGATTGTTGTGTTCAGGTGTTCTTTGTGCGCAAGGGTAAAATAATCGGACGCGAACATTTTATGTTCCCGGATAAGGAAATGAGATTCTCCGAGGGAGAGACTGATTTGAATGATGACACTGATTCGGATGCCGCGATTATTGCATCGTTTGTCAAGCAATTTTATTACGATGCTATTTACATTCCGAAAGAAATAATACTTTCGACTGAATTTACCGAGAGTAAAATCGTTGGGGAGTGGCTTTCCGAAAAGCGTGGCAGCAAAGTGAATATTATTTTCCCGCAAAGAGGCAAGACACAGCATTTGGTTAAGATGGTTGAACTTAACGCGTCAGAGGAACTGCATAGGTTCAAGGAAAAAATTGTCAAGGAAGATATGTATAAGAATAAAATTTTTGCGGAGATGCAGGCGGCCGGCGTTACAAGCAAATTTCCGGAGCGCATAGAGGCATATGACATTTCGAACATTGGCGACAGTGATATGGTGGGGTCAATGGTGGTTGCAATTAATTTGCAGCTAGTGACAAAAGAATATAAAAGGTTTAAAATAAAAGGTGAGATTGTGCAAAATGATTATGCGTGCATGCAGGAAATTCTCAGACGCAGGAAGGCACGATTGGATGAGGAAGAAAAGGGATTTGAGAATGCTCCGGATATGATTTTTGTTGATGGTGGCGCGGGTCACGTAAGCGCGGCAAAAGAGGTTATGGATAAGACAGTTATATTCGGAATGGCGAAGGATGACAGACACAGAACGCGAGTTCTGGTTGATGGAACAGGAAAAGAGATTGAGATTAAGAATTACAGGGCACTGTTCAGATTTGTGACAAACATGCAGGATGAGGCGCATCGATTTGCAATCACATATAACAAGAACCTGAGAAAGAAACGGTATCAGACTTCCGTGCTTGATGAAATCGAAGGCATTGGTCCGTCAAAGAAAAAGGAGCTTGTTAAACATTTTGGAAGCATAACAGCAATAAAAAGTGCAGGTATCGATGACCTGTCGGCAATAAAGGGAATAAGCGAAGAACTCGCTAAAAAAATATACGGACATTTTAGAAAATGATATTGAGGAGGGTATATGGCAATATTTGTAATAGCTGACTTACATCTTTCACTCGGAACAGATAAAAAGATGGATGTATTTGGAGATGTATGGAAAAACTATGAGAGGCGCATTAAGAAAAACTGGAAAGCAATTGTTAAGCCTGATGACATTGTAATACTGCCGGGCGATATTTCCTGGGCACTCGGACAGGACGAATCAATAAAAGATTTCGCGTTTATTGATTCACTTCCGGGAACAAAATATATTTCTAAGGGCAACCATGATTACTGGTGGACAACATTGAAAAAGATGAAGAAATTTTGTCGTCAAAACGGATTAGACTCAATTAACTTTTTAAACAACAACTGTCTTGAAACAGAAAAATATATAATTTGTGCAACAAGAGGCTGGATGATTGAGAAACCGGGAATGAAATATACTGCACATGATCAAAAAATATTCCAAAGAGAGTTGCTGAGATTGCGCGCATCGCTGGATAGCAGACCGAAGAATGCAGACAAATCAAAAAAACTTGTGGTTGCACTTCATTATCCGCCATTTGATTTTTATGGCGGCGAATCGGAGTTTTGCGATATATTGAAGGAATACAAGGTTTCCATTTGCGTATACGGACATCTTCATGGTGATAGAATCAAAACAGCAAGACAAGGGAAAATAAAAGGGATAGAGTATAAGCTCGTTTCTGCCGATGCACTCGATTTTACTCCGATAGAGCTGTAGCCTGCACAGATTGCCTTTTCTCCCTAATTGGTGTAAAATAATATTGCGCAAATGTGCGCAAACAATACTACCTTGAATCACAATAGAGAGGAATATTTTTCATGAACATTACTATTAAAGAAACAGAAAAGAATTTTCGTTTGTTAGAGATTGAAGTTGATGTCGAGGCATTTAAGGATGCAATGCAGAAGGCTTTCAATAAGAACATGAAGCATTTTTCGGTGCCCGGTTTTAGAAAGGGCAGAGTCCCGATGGGCATAGTTATTCGCCATTACGGCGAGGGAGTTTTGTATGATGATGCCATCCAGTTTGCAATCGATGAGACTTATTCAGAGGCAGTTGAGAAGGAAGGGATTGAGGTTGCTGCAAGACCTGAGATTGATATTGTGCAAATAGGTTCTGACAAACCATTTATTTACACGGCAAAGGTTGCGGTCAATCCTGAGTTTTCACTTGGCAAATATAGAGGTCTTGAGGTTGAAGGAACAGATTCAAGTGTGAGCAATGATGATGTTGATAATGAGATTAAACGAGTTGCCGAACGCAATTCGAGTATAGCGGAA
>JANYKE010000053.1 GCA_025361685.1 Eubacteriales bacterium
AATAAAATCTTTTGTTTCAAAATATTTATTAACACAATCGGGCATCCCACCAACAACAAGATATTGCCTATAATAGGAAAGTGCTGCTTCATGTAGGATGACAGGCATTGGTAAATCATCTTTAAAACATTTTTTGATCTGTGCAATCAAATTATTCTCGGCATGCGCAAATAGAAATTCTTCAAAATCCATTGAATACAAAGTTTTGATATCCACTTTGCCAACGGGGAAAGAAAAATGCTCACGATTTACTGCGACTCCTAATAAACTGCCGGCAGCAATGATGTGATATTCAGGTGCGTTTTCGCAAAAATATTTCAGAGAAGTGAGGGCTCTTTCACACAACTGAACCTCATCGAAAACAATTAGTGTCTTTTCTTTTATGATAGTTTGATTGGTGAAATGAGCCAGTTTTGGTATTAATACAGTCGGCTCAATGCTTTCATCAAAAGTTTTTGCTATTGTTGGATTAGTCTCAAAATTAATGTAGGCTACATTTTCGTATTGTTCGCGGCCAAATTCTAAGATGGAATAGGTTTTGCCAACCTGCCTTGCACCCTGTAATATAAGGGGCTTACGGTATTTACTGCCCTTCCATTTCACTAGGTATTCGGAGATTTTTCTGTACACAATATCACCCGCCCTTCCTATGTTATTTACAAATTAACACACATTCGTGTAAAAATCAAGGGTTTTTGCAAAAAAAACTACGAAAAATGACACGAATAATTTGCTAAAACATACAAAAAATGACATGAAAGAGGGTTTCGGTGTCCCAAAGTGTATCAGGGGAAGGTTCCTGATACAAAAAATATTGAAATGGTTTTGAATCAATGTTATCATTAATAAAAAGTTTAGACACTAGTTACAGACAGGTTGGAGGGATAGGAATCATGAAAATACGAGAAGCTGAAAAATCAGACCTTGAAGCATTGCAGGAATTATATTTTCATTTGCATGAAAGAAAAATGTTGCCAGTGACGTTGGAACTCGTCGTACTTTGGAATGAGATAATCGCCGACGATAACTATCACATCCTAGTCGGAGAAGTTGACGGTGTGGTTGTATCAAGTGTGACTCTGGTTATAGTCAAAAACTTGACTCGCGAAATGAGACCTTATGCCCTTATCGAAAATGTTGTGACAAATAAAGATTATCGCGGAAAAGGTTATGCGCAAACACTGATGCAAAGAGCAACAGAAATTGCCCAAAGCAAATCCTGTTACAAAATAATGTTGATGACCGGATCAAAAGAAAAAAGCATATTGGATTTTTATGAGAAATGTGGCTTCAACAGCATCGACAAAACCGGCTTCATCAAATGGCTATAAAAAGGATAAGGTATGAACAAGATTTGAATTTGTTAGAGATGAAGCTTAACAATGTTGTTGTTGATCTGTTGAGAAAAAGCAAAGGTAGAAAAGAATTGTCAGAGCACTGAAACCTTGGTTTAATAGAATTATTTTAAGGAAGAAAAAATTATATGTTGAAGAGACCGAGGATGATTATTTTTGATTATGGTGACACGCTTATGTGGGAAGAGCCATTTGATGGAGTAAAGGCTAATATAGCATTGCAAAAATATATTACTAAGAACAAGAGCAAAGCTACACCGGAAGAAATTGATGCTTTTTCGTTTTCATTGTGGAAGGAGATGCAGAAGACTCGAGAGATCGAAATAGAAACGCATCATCATAATATTATAAAATTTCAATACGAATATCTTGGCATTGAATTTTCTATACCGGTTGAAGAGGTTGAGCAAATAATATTTGACAACGCATGTCCCGGCGGGCTAATGCCTCGCGTTGATTGCTAATTGGATATATAAACGATTGCGAAATAAGAACGGGAGTAATCAGCAATATCGGACATTCGGGGAAAGCACTTGAAAAAAAGATTAATAAGCATTTGCCTGAAAACAAATTTGAGTTTATAATTGCATCAAGCGAATTCGGTTGGGATATTTCCGGTGTGGTATACAAACTTGTGTAATGAAAAAGATGTTGAGGCGGCGAAAGCGGAGTTTGAATTTTTGAAAATCAGCGATTGGCAAGAGATGATTGATTTGCTGCAATTGAATGTGGGGCAAAAAAATGTTAACATCATTATCGATAGCAAAATAGATTGTTGAATTTTTGAAAGGAAATGTGACGATTATGATTAAGGGAAAAATAGCCATGCTTATGGAGCCGGGCAGATTCGAAATTCAAGAGATTGAGGTCAATTGCGGACCTGATGATTTGTTAATTAAAGTTGAGGCGTGTGGACTTTGCAACTGGGAACTGAATCATTGGAAGGGAATCCTCGGACCATATCCACAAGAAATTGGTCATGAGCAGGCAGGATATGTTATGGAAGTTGGTAGCAATGTTGAAGGATTTGAAGTTGGAGATCTTGTGACATGCCTTGGCGGAATTGGATTTGCGGAATATGATGCACTGCCTGCCAGTTGCTGCATGAAGGTTAACAAAGATATAGATCCGCGTCACGCATTTTCAGAACCGCTTAAGTGCATCGTCACTGTTCTTACTGCTGCTGCGCCTGAACCGGCTGATGTCGGTGTAGTATTCGGATGCGGGCCGATGGGCCAATGGTGCATCCAGGCATTACAGGGCAAATTCCTTTCAGCATTGATTGCTGTTGATATCAGTGATGAGAAATTGGAAATGGCTAAGAAGTTTGGTGCTACTCATACAATCAATTCGCGAAAAGTTGATGCCCGCGAAGAAATTGCAAGGATAACCGATGGACATATGGCAGATTTTCTTATTGAAGGAACAGGACTTACAAGTGTTATGGATACAGCAATGACATATCTTCGCAATCAACGCGGAAGATTTATTGTAATGAGTTCTTACGAAGAGGTTTTTAAAGAAGTTGATATGCGTCCGGCAATGTCGCGCGGTGTTTCAATTATTTTTGCACATCCAAAGCATGCAGTAAATGGACAGGAAGATTGGAGAAGAGCAGTGGTACTGATTAACAATGGCACTTTCAATATAAAAGACCTAATAAGCCATGAGTTCAAGTTTGAAAATATTACGGAAGCATTTGAGACACTCGAGCACAAGCCTGCAGATTTTATTAAAGGCGTCGTCGTAATGCACAAATAAAATGAACCGTCCCCTGTTTCACTAAGCCTGTTGCATTGCAGCAGGCTTTTTTGGCGATTTTGCTTGTCAGATTAGAACTAAACTTGTCGAATATTATCTTTCTTTTTTATTTACTTGAACAAAAAATAATTCTGGGTTACCTTTTCTTCACACCGTAATTAATTATTGGATATTCTTACGAAGAAAGGAGAAAAAATCATGCCTGAGATTAAACATGAAATAAAGAAACACATCGGCATCTTGAGCGAAAACAGCAAGGGCTGGAAGAAGGAAGTAAATTATGTTAGCTGGAACGAAAGAACACCTAAGGTTGAAATCAGAGAGTGGTCGGAAGATTATGAAAGAGTAGGAAAGGGTTTGACATTTACAAATGAAGAAGTTGAAAGGCTTCGCGACATTTTTGGTGCAATTGACGTGAAGAAGCTGGTAAAGGCTTAAAAGCAAGCATTTTAACTAAAATCCGGATTGGTAACGCGGCCAAATCCGGATTTTGCTTTTTGTAAATTTGGCAAAAAAGTGTATCAATTGATACAAAAAATCTTGACAAAAAATTAATAGTTTGTTACTATCATGGAGGAACAATACATGAGTTCGCATTATAATCAAAACTATACACTAGAACAGGTTGAGGATATATTAAAAATAATTCAGGACTGTGTTAAAGGAAATTGCTACGTGATAGCGCTTAATAAGAACCGAATTGAAAATATTGAATTTGTTGATGATTATAAGATCCGTGTGAAAGACAGAAAAAACATTTTGCTAAGCATAACATCATTCGACTTTTGTCATTCTCTTCAGAACAAAAAAGCTGGATATATGCATGAAAATCTTTTTGTGTTTTGTCCAAAGAAAAAACTAAATAATTCTTTTGGAGGCAAAGAATTGGTTGATATTTACATTAAGTTTAATATTATTGAACACGGTATAATTAAGCGAGTAGTGGCAATATCATTCCACAAACGCAACAAACCAATAAAGTATTTATTTAAGAAAAACTGAAATTGTAAGGAGGGAAAATTATGGATAATAATATGACATATTGTGATGAGTGTAGAAAAGATGTTATTTATATTGAAAAGGAAATGGTGTTTAGAGAGAGGCTTAACGGAAAAAAATACACATACAAAGGCATTATGGCAATTTGTCCTAAATGCGGTTCAGAGGTCTACGTTGGTGAAATTATGGACAGTAATATGGATGCAATATATGCTGAATATAGAAGAAAGAATTCACTTATTCCACTTGAAAAACTGCTCGAGATACCTAAGAAGTATGGGATTGGAAAGCGTCCGCTATCTTTGCTTTTAGGCTGGGGTGAGTTGACATTTACCAGATATTGCGAAGGCTATATGCCGACGAAGCAGTATTCTGATATTCTGCAAAAAATTTATGATGACCCGAATTACTATTATTCTATTCTTGAGAGTAAAAGGGATAATCTTAAATCAAATATTTCCTATGAAAAAAGTTTGCGTGCAACAAATACTGTAATAAAGGAATCCATGAGGCCGATTACCAAAATTGATATAGTCAGTGAATATGTGAAAACCAAATGTGAGGATATATCGCCGCTGGCTTTGAAAAAAGCTTTGTACTATATTCAGGGCTTTTGCTATGCCTTCAACGGCGAGTATATTTTTCCTGATAATCTTGAGCCATGCAAAGAAGTCGGTTTGTCACAAAGTGAAAAGGAAGTTATCGACAGTGTAATAAAAAATCTCTGCTGCTATAGTGGCATTATCTTGAAAGATTTCACACGTCTTGAAGAACCTTGGCTGGAGGCAAAAAAAGATCTTCCTGATACCGAGGAATCTGACATAACCATTAGTAGGGAGTCAATAGGCAAATATTTCGTTTCGGTTAAAGAGATTTTCAAAATGACTGGTCCCTCTGATATAAAGGTATACGCGAGAAAAATGTTCAGGAAGATTAATTGATATTTTGGGGGAGATAAGGTATACTTTGGTAAGATGAAAAAGGAAGAGAGTGTTCACTAAATGAGTGATAAAATGTGGCGCAAAATGCGAGAAGAGCAAGAGGAGGGACTTAGTCCTTTTGCCTGTAAGTCCATTGATTCCATGGGCCGCAAGGTTCCTGAGGATAAGTGCAATATCAGAACCGAGTTTGAGCGCGATGCCAACAGAATTCTTTATTCATTAAATTTCAGACGCCTTCGGCACAAAACTCAGGTTTTCTTTAATGCGCAGAACGATCACATTTGCACAAGGATGGAGCATGTTTTGTACGTATCTTCTATCGCATCCACAATCGCGCGAACACTAAATGCTAATCAGGATTTGGTCAACGCAATTGCGCTCGGTCACGATTTGGGACACGCGCCATTCGGACACAGCGGCGAGACCTCACTGGACGAGTGCATTAAGAAAGTCAGCAGTGATAAAGGTATCAGATTTAAACATGAGCTCAACAGTCTCAGAGTTGTGGACAGACTCGCCAAGCGAATGATATCAGAATCAGAACCGGCAAACAGAGGACTCAATCTTACATTTGAAGTTCGCGACGGAATCGTAAGCCACTGCGGTGAGACGCGAAACGAATACAAACTTTTTCCGGATCGCAGTAAAACTCCGGAAGACATTGAAAACCTAAAAATACTTCCCGCACAGCCGGCAACGCTCGAAGGATGCATCGTTAAAATTGTTGACAAGATTGCTTATGTCGGGCGCGATGTTGAGGATGCAATCAGAGTCGGAGTAATAGACATGAAGGATATTTCTCAAGAGATTAGAAACGAACTTGGAGAGACAAACGGAACCATGATAAATACGCTTGTTACGAATCTTGTTGAAAACAGCTACGGCCTTAATATCATTTCACTTAGTGATGACAAAGGACAGGCACTCGATGAGTTGATCAAGGAGAACAACAGACTGATTTATAAGTCGGATAAGATTCTGCGTTATGAGCGCGGCGCGCATAATATCATGGAAGGATTGTTTGACAATTTATTCGGTTTGGAATCTAACTTCGAAATTCTGAGCATGAGCGAGTTGAAGGTTCACAGAGCATTCTACGATTTTATTGTCGAGAATTCACTTGAAGATGAAGCGCTCGGACAGCGCACCGTTGATTTTATATCGGGAATGACCGATGGATATGCAATAAAAAGTTATGACGAAATTTATGCGTTGTAATATTTCGGAATATGATTTAGTGTGATGGAGGTAAAGGGATATGAAATATAATTTTTATGCAATGCTCGGGCGAATGAAATATATAAATCGTTGGGGGCTCATGCGAAATTCGATAAGCGAAAATATTCAAGAGCACAGCCTGCAGGTTGCTGTGATAGCACATGCGCTCGCACTGATAAAAAATAAATTTTTTGATGGCAAAGTCGATGCAGACCATATAGCGGTTAAAGCAATTTTCCACGACGCAAGCGAAATATTGATTGGCGATTTGCCAACACCTGTAAAATATTATAATCCCGAAATCAAGAATGCATATAAGAATGTTGAAGATGTGTCAAGGGATAAATTGATTTCACTCTTGCCGGCGGATTTGCAGGACGAGTACCGCGACCTGATTTACGAGGACGAGCAGACCGATGAGTACAGAATAATCAAGGCAGCCGATAGAATCAGCGCACTTATAAAATGTATTGAGGAAGAGAAAGTTGGGAATTCGGAATTCCGCAAGGCGTCGCAGAGCATAAGGGACAGTATTGAAGAAGTGGTTGAAAGCAAAAAAATGCCGGAGGTCCAATATTTCATGGACAATTGTCTGCCCGGATTCAGCCTTACGCTTGACGAGCTTAATTAATATGCTGCTTGATGGTGCAAGATGTTGCTTGAAATAAAGTGTCTAAAGATGATACAATAATCTACGGTGGGCGGAACAAGCGGAGGCAAACTTATTGCGGTTATTGATTTTGATTTGCAGCATCAGAAAGGCGGATTAATTGAGATTGGTACAGGAATTACACAATTCGGTAGTTATTGTTGCAGCAGGCAGCGGTTCGCGAATTGATGATACGGTTAAAAAGCAGTTTATGCCCATCGGCGGCGCCCCAATGCTAGTGCGTAGTGTCCGCGCATTTGCTGATTGCGATTTTATTGACGAGATTATTATTGTGGTTGGTGCGGAGGATGTTGATTATTGTGCCGAGGAAATGGTCGGCAAGTTTAAATTGAGCAAGGTAAGTGCTATTGTTGCGGGCGGCGATGTGAGACAGGATTCGGTGAGGAAAGGTCTGGATAAGGTTGTGGCCGATGCTGATATTGTGCTGATTCATGATTGCGCACGCCCATTTGTTACGGCTGATGTTATTGAGAAGTGTATTGTGGCTGCATGGGAGTTTGGTGCTGCGATCCCGGCGGTTAGGGTTAAGGATACGGTTAAAAGAGTTTCGGTTGATGGATTTGTTGACGAGACGGTGGACAGAGAGTTTTTGTGGGGTGCGCAGACACCACAAGCTTTCAAGAAATCAGTTATAATGTCGGCGCACGCAAATTCTGATGTCAGTTACGAGCGGGGTTCTTTGGCAGCCGCATCGGACGATGCTTACCTGGTCGAGAAAATGGGCAGCGAGGTTAAGATTGTTGAGAGCTCATATGATAATTTTAAGATTACAACGCCAAGTGATTTAATGTACGCAGACTTTTTGATAAACGATTCGGAGGACAAGTAGGCATGAGTGTTAAGAGACTATATTCAGAAAAAAAAGAAGGATTCAACATTGAGGCACTTAAGCTTTTCAAGGATTTAGAAACCAATTTGCAAATCGTCGGTCTTCAGAGCTTGCGCATTCTGAATCGTTATGATATCGAAAATATTTCAGATGAAGTTTACGGCAATGCGCTCGGTACAATTTTTGTTGAGAAACCGGTTGACGTTTTTTACGAAGAGAATTTTCCTTATAGTAAAAATGATTTTGATTATGCGAGCGGAGTTCATGTGGCGGATACGGGCGTGAGAGTTTTTGCGACTGAGTATCTGCCCGGTCAGTACGATGTGCGTGCTGATTCCGCTGAACAATGTGTTCAGATTCTGACTGCAGGTGACAAGGTTAACATTAGGGTGGCCAAGGTTTTCGCACTGACAGGTGTGATCAGTGATGAGGATTTTGATAGGGTCAAGAGTTACTGTATAAATCCGGTCGAGAGTCGCGAGGCGGCATTCATAAAGTCGGATACACTTGTTATGGACCTCCCGGTGCCGGACGACATCAAGATTGTAGACGGCTTTACCGCTATGAGCGAAGCTGAGCTGCAAAAGTATATGGACAGTATAGGGTATGCGATGTCCATTGAGGATCTCAAGTTTTGTCAGGAATATTTTGGCAGCGAAGAGAAGCGCGATCCGACAGCCACAGAGTTAAAAGTAATCGACACATACTGGTCGGATCATTGCCGCCACACGACCTTTCTGACACAAATAGATAAGGTTGATTTTGATGAAGGCCAATACACAAAGCTTTTCAAAAACGCGTACAGCGAATATTTGAATTCGCGCAAATTTGTTTACGAGAGCAGAGATAAAAATATTTCACTCATGGATATTGCAACAATTGCCGTTAAGGAAATGAGCAAGCGCGGTATGCTTCCGGATCTCGATGTTTCTGAAGAGATCAATGCCTGCAGTATCGAAGCAACGGTTGATACCAACAGCGGTTCCGAAAAATGGTTGGTCATGTTTAAGAACGAAACACACAATCATCCAACCGAGATCGAACCATTCGGCGGCGCGGCAACTTGTCTTGGCGGTGCTATAAGAGATCCGCTATCAGGCAGATCATTTGTTTATCAGGCAATGCGCGTAACCGGAAGCGGCGACCCACGCGCAGCCATTAAAGATACGATTCCCGGCAAGCTCCCCCAAAGAAAAATAACAAAAGGAGCGGCTGCCGGTTATAGTTCATATGGCAATCAGATTGGGCTTGCAACCGGACTGGTCACAGAGATTTACGATGACGGTTATCTGGCAAAGCGTATGGAGATAGGCGCGGTAATTGCAGCCGCACCCAAAGAAAATGTTGTAAGAGAGCGCCCGATAAAGGGTGATCTGATTGTTCTCCTCGGCGGAAGAACAGGACGCGACGGATGCGGAGGCGCAACCGGATCCTCAAAAGAACACGACGAAACTTCTCTCGAAAATTGCAGCGCCGAGGTTCAAAAAGGTAACGCTCCAACCGAAAGAAAATTACAAAGACTGTTTAGAAAAAAAGAAGTCAGCACAATGATAAAGCGCTGCAACGATTTTGGTGCGGGCGGTGTTTCAGTTGCAATAGGTGAACTTGCCGAAGGTCTCAAAATTGATCTTGACTGTGTGCCAAAAAAATATGAAGGCCTTGATGGAACGGAACTTGCAATATCAGAGTCGCAAGAAAGAATGGCAGTTGTAATTGATGCCAAAGATCTTGATGAGTTTATCAGGCAAGCGAGTATTGAAAATCTTGAAGCAACGGTGGTCGCCGAGGTAACAGATGAAGGCAGACTCTGCATGAAATGGCGCGATAAAAATATTGTTAGTCTAAGCAGAAAGTTTCTTGATACCAACGGTGTGACACAGAACATTAGTATTGAAGTGGCAGCGCCTGAATCCGTTTCAGGATTCTTTAATGATATCCCCGCCGAAGCCGCAAAAAAAGAAATAATGAAGGATATTTGGATTGCAAATCTTGCAAGATTAAATGTGTGCAGTCAAAAAGGATTAGTAGAAATGTTTGATTCCACAATCGGAGCCGGCACCGTCATCATGCCATTCGGCGGCAAGTACCAGCTCTCACCCGCCTGCAACATGGTTGCCAAGATACCGGTTCAAGAAGGCGACACCAACACGGCAACAGCAATGGCGTTTGGATATAATCCCGAGCTTTCAAAAATCAGTCCGTTCCACGGAGCAATGTATGCAATAGTTGATTCGGTAACTAAGGCTGTTCTTGCCGGATGTGACTTCAGTAAAATACGTTTGACGCTTCAAGAATATTTTGAAAAGCCGCTAAGGGATCCGCGCAGATGGGGCAATCCTTTTGCCGCAATTCTCGGTGCGTTTTACGCGCAAAAGAATTTGGGGATTCCTGCAATCGGAGGTAAGGACAGCATGTCCGGAACATTCAAAAGTATGGGAGTGCCCCCGACATTAGTCTCATTTGCAGTAGGCATAACCGATGCACAAAAAGTTGTTTCATCAGATTTTAAAAATGCCGGACACAGCGTAATACATTTTCCGATAAAGAAAGATAAAAATGATGCTCCTGATTTTGTCTATCTCCACAAATTATACAAATCACTTTACGAAATGATTTCTCGCGGAGACATTGCGGCGGCATCAAATATTGGCAACGGCGGAATAGCAGAAGCTGTGAGCAAAATGGCATTCGGAAGCATGATTGGGTTTTCATTTGCGGAACAGATGACACTATCACAATTATTTTCACCAAAGCTGGGAGATATCGTTGTTGAGGCTGCAAAGGATTCGCCTTCCGAACAAGACGATTTATTGGAAGAATTGAAGCACAAAGGAATTGAATTCAGGTTAATCGGAAAAACTACCAACAATAAATTTATTACTATAAATGGAACAAACATTGGCTTCACGGAAATGCTTGAAGCGTGGCAAGGAACGCTCGAAAAGATTTTCCCAACCATACCTTCGGTCAATCACACAGATGCACCGAAGCATTACAACTTCACGGCCGGTCAAAAGCAATCAGGATTCTGTTCAAGCGCACGACCAAAAGTATTTATCCCGGTTTTCCCCGGCAACAATTGTGAATACGATTCTGCACGCGCATTTGAAATTGCCGGCGCAGATGTTGACGTGTTTGTATTTCGAAATCTCACACCGAAGGATATTGACATTAGTCTAGCCGAGATGGCAAAAAGAATTTCAGATTCCCAAATGATAATGATTCCGGGCGGATTCAGCGCTGCAGATGAACCGGATGGTTCGGGCAAGTTTATCGCCAATGCATTCAGAAATTCAAGAGTTGCAGAAGAAGTCATGAATCTATACAGCAAGCGCGAGGGTTTGATCCTTGGAATCTGCAATGGATTCCAGGCTCTGATTAAACTCGGACTTGTTCCATACGGCGAGATCAGAGATATTGAGGAAGATTATCCAACTCTGTCGTTCAACACAATCGGACGCCACTCATCCTGCATTGTCCAAACCAAAATTGCTTCGAACCTATCCCCTTGGTTTTCGGAAACAAAGCCGGGCGAAATATTCAGTATAGCCGTGTCACATGGTGAGGGCCGATTCATAACCGGAGAGAAAATGCTTGCCGAGCTTGAACAAAACGGACAGATCGCAACTCAATACGTTGACCCTGATGCTAACCCGACTTATGATTACAGATACAATCCGAACGGCTCCGAGATGGCGATTGAAGGCATAACCGATATAACCGGCCGAATTCTTGGCAAGATGGGACACAACGAGCGCATAGGAACGGGC
>JANYKE010000142.1 GCA_025361685.1 Eubacteriales bacterium
AGACACAACGATCGCCGACCTAGCCGTCGCTGTCAACTCTGGCCAAATCAAAACCGGAGCTCCATCGCGCAGCGAGCGCGTCGCCAAATACAACCGCCTCCTGCTCATTGAACAAGACCTAGGCCGCGCCGCCCAATACAAAACATTAATAAAATAAAAACAACCGAATTGATGCATTTTTCCCATGACTCTACCTCATGCATCATTCCTCAAAATATAATAAATATTTTTTTATATATTTGCTGACAACGATATATTTGTGTTGTATTATAGAAAACGGAACAGTGTTCGAAACACTGTTCCGTTTTAAGTATACTGCTATTAATTGTTGAGGAGGGATTCAAATGACCAAACAAGAAACGAATATAAGAGAAAGAATCATTGATGTTACAACAGAGCTAATCAAGAAGCATGGTGACACAAGTATGATTACAATTCGCGCAATTGCTGCAAAAGCGGGAGTGGGAGTGGCGATGATTAATTACCATTTCCAGACTAAGGATAATCTTGTCAACATTTGCATCATAAAAATGATAGGCGATACAATTGAACAATTCGAATCCTATAACCAAAATTCAGAGATGAAGGCAATCGATAAAATAAAAAAGCTAGCCAAAGGAGTAGCTGCATTTATGGTTATCAACCCCGGGCTTTCAAAAATTTCATTAACCAATGACTTTGCTTCGCCTGATTTGAATGATAACATTTCACAAGTTACAAGAATGCTCTTCCCTATCTTAAAGGAAATATACGGCGATAAAAAAACTGACCAAGAATTGCTTATCCTGCTGCACATATTGATCTCTTCAATACAGGCCGGTTTTTTGCGAAAGAATGTACTCAAAGAAACAACAGGAATTGATTTCACTGATACAGAACAAAAAGATAAATTTATTGAATTTTGCATTAATCAAATTATTAATGAATAGCATTACTATAAAAAAATAAGTAGACAAAAATTTAGAAGGGAAGAAAATGTCTGACAAACAAATTCAGGTCATTGGAAATGAACGCACAGGAAATAAATGGAAAAGCATTTACATGTTAGCATGTATCTCGATTCTTTTAGTTATTATTGGGTCACTGCTTGATATTGCAATTAGTTTCGCATTGGGCGGTGACTTGTCCACAATACCAAAAACAGCAATTGACAGGTTTGCTCAATTTCAAGACAATTGGCTGCTTGGACTTTACAACCTTGATATGCTAAATCTAACTACTGCAATTATTATGATACCAACATTTCTAGCGCTTTACCTTGCCCACCATAATGCGAACAATGGTCTTATAAAACTTGCTTTTGTTATCTTCATAATTGGTACAGCAGTATTCATTACAAATAATGCAGCACTGCCAATGCTCGAGCTTAGCAAAAATTATTTTGCCTCAACATCCGAAACTCAAAAAACCTTGTTTGCCGCAGCCGGCGAGTCGCTGCTCGCTCGAGGCGCACATGGAAGCCTCGGTGCTTTTTTTGGATTTGCCTTATCTATAATTTCCAGCATCATAATGTCTCTTGGAATGCTTAAAGATAAAATTTTCAGCAGGGCAACCGGCATCGTTGGAATTCTTGGCGGAACATTTTTATTGATTTATATGGTCCTTGTAACCTTCGCACCGAATATTGAAACTATGGCAATGATGGTTGCCGCACCAGGTGGGATTTTAAGTATAGCATGGATGATAATGTTCACTACCAAACTTTTTAAATTAGGCAGAGCAGCTTAGTAAATATCTAGTGCAAAAAATATCAGATAAAAAATATTAATTAAAAATATTATGGAGGTTTTATTATGTCACCTACCGGACATCTCGCAATTGGTTTTACTGCAAAAAAATACGCGCCCCAAATACCTTTAGTTATTTTTTTGATTGCCGCTTATTTAATAGATCTGCTATATTTTATATTCCTTGCGTTAGGTATTGATACACTCGATTTTGATCCTTGGTCTCATAGCTTATTTATGGCAATAATCTGGTCAATTTCTGCCGGACTAATCACCTTGCTTTTTAGCAAAAAGCTCCGCCTCGGCTTAGTAATAGGACTTGTAGTTTTAAGCCATTGGATTCTTGATATTATTGTTTGGAATAATGTACCGGTTTTCTTTGATAAAACGCATAGAGTCGGGTTTGGCCTGTATAACAAAATTGGATTCTCATTAACCGGTATGGAGCTTAATTCGGGAACAATAATCGCAACATCCATTGAGTTGACAATGCTAATTATCGGTATAGCAATTTATATTTTATATCTGAGAAAGGAACGACGGGCGAAGTCGACTGCTTAAAATAACTACAAATAGGTTATTAGTGTGGAGATCATTGCGAAGGCGAATGGGAAAAGTCCGAGGAAATAAATCATTCTTGTTAGTTGTTCTTGGTTGTCAAATTTAACTTTTATGCTGCCAATCAGAAACAATGAGAGCGGCAACAGTGGAATGAAGTATCTCCCCTGTACCCCGGTAATATATTTCCATGCATACGGACTCCACTGCACGTACATACTAATAAATATCAGCAGTGTCGATGCCAAAATTATCCCACCCAATAAATATTTTTGATATTTTTTTATTCTGTCCTTAATGCTGCTATCGAATAGTGCCACTACCAAAATCAAAAATATCATAGTAAACGAAACCAAAAATCCGCAATCAACTCTGTCCATCCAAGTTATTTTATTACCAAAGATATTCAGAAAATAATTCCATGATTCATTTTTAATCGACACCAGGCCTGCACCAACTGCATTTAAAGGATTGCCCAATATGTATTCAATCTGATCTGTGGGCCGTGAATTGGCAAAAATGGATAAATACGACTTAGCAACCGCAAGCCAGCCAATGCCAATCGCAAGAGAAGCGGTAATAGTCGAAAACATAAACAAAAAATAGTTTTTAATGCTTTTGAATTTGTCTTTCTTTATTAGCAAAACAGAAAAGCACAAAGGCAGATACACCGTCTTGGCAAGTGCAACACAAACAGCCAAGGCTATGAGAATAATAACTTGAGATCGTTTAATCCTTTCATCCGGAGAATATGCAATTTTGAGTACGTATGCAAAAAACAAAAAGCACATCAATAATGTAAATGTGTCGGGAGAAACAATACACAGCTGCGATAATACCATCGGATTCAGGCACATCACAAAAAATATTTTTTTGCCAAAAGGCAAGATCCTCATAATCAAAAACAAAATCAGAATTGAAAACAAGACTGATGAAAATCTGCCGGCATATACTATTATTCCGACATTATTTGTGAAAAGTTTAGCAACAAGTATTCCGGCAACCGATTGAACATATACCACCGGAGAGTAAAAGGATTCAATTGTGGTATCGTATTGAAAAGTATCATTATTATTTATATTTTGTCTCAACGCTTCTGCAGTTGAACCATAGTCAAGTTCCGTATTAACATTATCTGCAAACGCATGGTCAATAGCTTTAGGAAAATCATCGGCAATAATTTCCTGACCGTTGCTTTCGCTTGTTTCAATGTGCGGCATAATGTTTCCCCTTGCAATATCATATGCCTTATAAAAATGCATAACCTCATCATGGCCGGCCCCCAGTGGAATAGCAAATGTACCAATTAAAAGAAATATTGCCATGATAAGTAAAAAGCTTTTACTCAACTTAAGCTTAAATCTTGTTATTACAAGATAGATTGCAAAAATAAGCAGCATAATAGAAATAAGCAATATTAAGAATATATTTGCTCTTGTAGTCTTTTCATATATCGGTGAAAAATCCAAATAGTGTTGTGTTTCTGTTCCGTCAACAACCATTTTGCTGCCTTTTGCATCGCTGCTGTCATAATAACCTACTCCGATATTATCATCTTTTGCATCGGTAAACTTAATGGAAACATAATATTCGCCTTGAGATGATTCTTTTATCGTGTCAAATGTGAGTTTATAAGGATTGAGGAGTGCAATTTTGTTTGCATTAATTTCAATTTCTTCCAGAATTTTTTTA
>JANYKE010000143.1 GCA_025361685.1 Eubacteriales bacterium
AAATCGGGTCTATTTTATACTTCCTTATTGATTTGCGTTTGAATATGTATTCATTTAGATTATTCATTTTAAAATCCTTTCATTTTTTGCTTATTGTTTTAATAAATTCGCTCCAGTTATTGTTCACCATAATGGGTTCACCATGTGCAGGACAAATATATTTAACATTTTCAATTGAAAGTTTTTGCAACGAACCTATCAGCTCTCCCTTATTCCAATTCATTATTGATGGTGGCATTATTGGATTACCGTTTTTGCTGCTAATCAAATCTCCGGCAAATAACACATCATTATATTGAAAGCAAGTATGCCCAGGAGTATGTCCCGGCGTGGAGATAACACTAAAACAGTCGATTTTATCTGTATTAATCTGTTTTAATGATTTTGGAATATCGACTTTCATAATAGCACCCAAAACCTTTTTTATCCCATGCCTTTTTTTGTGTTCCAAAACATAATCGTAATCAATCCTGCTTATTAAAATCTCACAGTCACAATTTTCTTGAAAGTAAGCAGCATTACCAATGTGGTCAATATCATGATGAGTGAGCAATATTCTTTTTATGTCTAACAAATTGATCCCATATGTTTTAAGCTCAGATACAATAGCATTAGCCCTACCCGGCAAGCTGGTGTCAATCAGCGTAACCGCTTCATCAATAATAACCGCATAGGCATAAGAACCTTTTGTACAATCAAGTTTAATCACATTTTCAGTTATTTTCATACTATCACCTCTGCCACGATGCTAAATTTTTCTTAACAAATTGTCTGAAAGTTTGTGGCTTTTTAGCCATTACCTCTTCAAAAACTGATGTTACTTTTTTAGCCGTTCCCATTCTCGTCATCATATATAGCATACCCATAACGGTAGAATAAGTTTTATCAAGACCACGAATATCTATCCAATATTTCTTAGATAGCGATGGCTTAGGATTAGCATAAACAATATTTCTATCAAGTTCTTCAGAAAGAATTTTGGCAGCAGAGTAATAATCAAGAGCTTCTGGTCCTGTAATTGAGTAGGCTTTATTTTTGTGTTTTTCGGGTTCTGATAAAACCTTGGCAGTAATCTCTCCAATATCCTCAGCATCTATAAAACTGGTTAGAGCTTTTTTTACCGGTACGACTATTCTATCAAAATATTTGATTTCAAAAGCGTGAATACCGCTAATATTCTGCATAAAAAAGCTTGGTCGAATGTGGCAAAATGTAAGTCCTACCTTTTCAATATATTTTTCAATCTTGTAGTGCGGAGGAATTGGATTGTTTTCAATGCCTATAAGGGATAAAAATGTTACAAGTTTAATTTTACCATTGCTCTTTAATGCCTCGATAAACGGCTTTATATCTGCAGGCTTTCCTAGGTGTGGCGGACGCATAATAAATACCCTATCAACTTCCTTAAGTGCGTTTTCAAAGGTTTTAGAATCAGTAAAATCAAAATATACGCAATCCGCTTTTGCATCATACTTCTTTTTAAGAGCTTCAATATTAATATCTGCCACGACAACATCTTGACCGTTTTTTATTGCATACTTTGCAACATAACCTCCTACGTTTCCGAGAGCACCTGTTACCATTAGTTTACCCATTGTTTTTTTCCTCCAACAATATATTGTTTGATTTTGTTAAAAGCTCAATCAACTTAGAATATTCATGATTACCAAGACGACTTTGCAAAACCTGCATATTTTTATAGTATTCATTAAAGGTTTCATTCACTATAGATACAGCTTTTTCGGTTGGTTTTACAATAAAACTACGTTTATCAACTCTTGATTTTACCTTTATGATATACTCCTTTTTTACAAGTGAATTAACCATTGCTGTTACCATTGGCTTAGTAACCTTAAAAAACTCTGCTATCCTCAAAGGAGTATGCTCTCCACCTTCTTTTACAATACAAATAAGTAGTCCCATTTCACTTGAGCGAACAGGTAATTCTCGCTTTGTATTAATGTTTATTCTACAAAAAAGTGATATCGCTTCTGCACCTTTAATCAATTCATCCAAAATTTTACCTCGCAATAAAGTTTATCCGATTAACTATATTATAGTTCATTGGATAAACTATGTCAATACATTATAGCTTGGACAATATTTATTTATGGTTTATAAGTGATAATGTCCCAAGTGGTTGCAAGCGATTATGTCCCAAAGACAAATTGTTGTATACTAATCTCTCAATGTCAAAAACATAGGGAGAAATATTTGTGAGAAAGGTAAATTTGAACATGAATGAAGCAAACAAGTACGACATTATCATAAACATCTATGTTTGAGTTATACTATGCAAAACGCAAATTAACGAAAAGCCTTATTTCAAGCCGTTTTTGAACATAAAATAAGAACGCTAACCTCGATACTTACCGTATCAATATTAGCGTCATTATGTGGCGGAGAAGCAGGGATTCGAACCCTGGCACCGCTTTCACGGTCTAACGATTTAGCAAACCGCCCCCTTCGGCCTCTTGGGTACTTCTCCGTACACAGCACATAACGGCCTTGGTCATGTGCCAAAAATATAACTGGCGGAGAGACTGGGATTCGAACCCAGGGTAGTCTTCCAACTACGCCGGTTTTCAAGACCGGTGCCTTAAACCATCTCGACCATCTCTCCAAAAACCTTAGACAAATATAACATGAAGCAAAGTCCTTTGTCAATTCGATTTTTTTATTTTATGATCTCGAGGCCTCCCATATAGGGACGAAGTACTTCCGGAACAATAATACTGCCGTCCGGCTGTTGATATGTTTCAAGTACACATGCTGTTGTGCGCCCGACTGCCAATCCTGAACCGTTAAGCGTATGTAAGTACTCAACCTTGTCATTCTGTGATCTTCTGAACCTGATACCCGCTCTGCGAGCCTGAAAATCTTCGAAATTACTGCAGGAAGAAATCTCTACATACTTGTCATAGCTTGGCATCCAGACTTCCAGATCATACGTCATTGCTGATGAAAATCCAAGATCGCCAATGCAAAGTTTAACAACTCGATAGGGAAGATTAAGTGCTCTAAGCACGCTTTCTGCAGATTCGCGGAGTGTTTCGAGTTCGGCATAGGATGTCTCCGGTGTGGTAAATTTTACCAATTCAACTTTGTTAAACTGGTGCTGTCTGATTAGTCCGCGAGTATCTCTTCCGGCGGCTCCGGCTTCAGCCCTGAAACACGCTGAATATGCGCAGTGCCAAATTGGAAGCTGGCCTACATCGAGAATCTGCTCTCTGTACATGTTTGTGACCGGTACTTCTGCAGTTGGAATCATATAATAATCAGTCCCATTTATCTTAAACATATCTTCCTCGAACTTAGGGAGTTGTCCTGTCCCTGTCATTGATGCGCTGTTAGCCATGTACGGCGGCAAAACCTCTGTATATCCGTGCTTGTCAGCGTGCAGATCCATCATAAAGTTAATCAATGCTCGCTCAAGTCTTGCTCCTGCACCTTTATAAAATGTGAAGCGTGCTCCGGCAACCTTTGCGCCGGTCGCAAAATCAAGAATATCAAGATTCTCACCGATGTCCCAGTGTGCCTTGACCTCAAAATCAAACTTGCGTGGCTCGCCCCATCTTGACACCTCAACATTATCGTCAGCAGAGGTGCCTTCCGGAACCTCCTGACCCGGGATGTTTGGAATGGAAAGCATAAGCAGGTCAAGCTCTTCATCAATCTCCTTAACTTTCTTGTCAAGATCACCCGCCTCGGCTGAAAGCAGCTTCATCTCCTCCATAATCTTCGAGACATCTTTGCCTTCTTTTTTAAGAATCGGAATCTGCTTTGAATCAGCGTTCTGCTTAGCCTTTATTTGCTCAACCTCGGTCAGAATCTTTCTCCTGGCCTCATCCAATTCCATAATCTGCTCGATGCTGATATCGCCATTGCTCTTAAGTAGCGCTCTGGTAAGTATTTCAGGATTTTTTCTTATTATCTTTATGTCTAACATTTTTATTCTCCTTGCTGTATGTTTTCTGATATTCTGCCCATTTTCTATCTAATTCAGCCTGTTCGGCTTTTTTTGCTGCTGCCTTTTCTTCCTTTGCATCAATGGCACTTTGCTCTGCATCTTCTGACTTTTCCGGCTCGGTTTCAGAAAACAGCGAATTGAAGTCTAGATTGTCACTGAACTCTTTTCCTGTGCCGTATTCCTTACCGGAAACAGGCTTTGCTTGCGATTTTTCAGCCCTTTCTTCTGCATTCGGATCATTACCAATGATAGATTCATGCCCGGTAGATCCGAATCTTGTTTCCGCCATCTCTTTCTCCTTACTTTCTTTTTCTTCATTTTTATTCTTGATTTTTACCTTCCATGCACTTTCCTTCTCAATAGGTTCAATCGTTGCCCCGGATTCATTATACAAGGATGCCACACCGTTTCGTGGCGGGTAGATATATTCGTCTCTGCCCGAATTTATTGCATCTTCGGGTGTTGCATCAATGGATTTGCCACCCCCAAAAGTGCCGCCAATCATTTCAACATGCTGACTCATCGCCTTCTTAAGCACAATTTCCTCTTCCTCGGCTAGCGTGTAAGGCGATTTGCCGTTGTTGATTGGCTTAGCATACGTCTGACCTCCACTCTCTCGTGCAAATATCGACGTAATAATTATACCGTCATTATTATAATCCAGCAGCGCGATCGAATAACTCAAGTTACTCCCGGCCCTCCTGAAGGCGTCAAACCTTATAATTGCAACCTTTTGGATGCTTTGAATCAGATTCCCCTCAACTCGTCTCAATCGCCCGCCCATTGCGTCGACCTCTGATGCCAGACTATTCATCACCGCCGAATTCCTGTTCAAGAGCTGCTCGATATTATTCACGCCCTCTTCCTCAAGAAATTTGGCGAATCTCATGACCTGTTTACGCTCTCTATCAGCCACTAAATCCTTTCGCATCTTCAACAGCAGCATTATCAGTATCGCAAACACAAGAATCAGCAGCAACACCCACACTACAAGCGCAAATCCTTCTGAACTCAGTATTCCTTGAATAAAACCCATATCCATGTCCTCCTTATTACAGCTTTAGCCCCATTTTCTCCAATATACCTTCCAATTCTTCATTTGAATAGTAATCAATCACTATTTTACCACTATGCATACCTTTGCGGCTTTTGTTCTGCAGTGTAACCTGCGTGCCCAAATAGTTTCTAATCTTATTCTCAATATCAGCAAACGCTTGTTCTTCATTTGAGCCATTCCTGCCCATATTTGTACCTTTAGACTCTTTGTCATCAACTTGTGACTCTTTTTTTGCTATTCTCTCTATTTCTCTCACGCTTAAGTCGTTATTCGATATTCTGCCAATAAGTTTCAGACGCAAATCTCTGCTCTTTATTCCCATCAGCGCCCTTGCATGACCCTCGGTCATGACTCCCGCAGCAAGATCTGCCTTGATTTCCTCATCCGCCTTCAATATCCTAAGCGAATTGGCAATCGCGGGCCGGCTTTTCCCAACCATTTTCGATAATCTCTCCTGTGTCAGCTTATGTTCATCGATAAGCCTCTCATATGCCTCAGCCTCTTCAATCGGGTTCAGATCTTGTCTCTGAATATTTTCAATAAGCGCTATTTCCATTGCGCTGCTGTCGGACACATCCTTTATAACGACCGGAACCTTCTTAAACCCCGCCAGTTTGGCGGCTCTCCAGCGTCTTTCGCCGGCTATAATACGATATCTCCCTTTTTCTCCCTTAACAATTATAGGCTGAACCATACCGTAATCCTTCAGTGATTCCGCAAGCGCTGCAAGCTTATCTCCGCTAAATATCTTGCGCGGCTGCTCTCTGTTTGGGTCTATATCATTAATATTTATCTCAATAACGCCGCCGACAAGCGGTTTTGCTGCTTGCATCGTTGCTTGCCCTTTTCCTGTTGCAGCTTTTGCTCCCGCCGCCTTTTTCTTCTTATGCTTAACCGCCGGCCTTTTATCAAGTTTAAACTCAGTCGGTTTTGTTTCTTCCTTGGCAGCTTGTTTGGCCGGCTTTGCACCGGTTCCGAGCAGCGCGCCCAATCCTTTTCCCAATCCTCTTTTTATTGCCATATTATTTTCCCCCGTTTTTCTTTAGAAACTCTTTGGCCAATTTTATATAGCTTCTGGATCCTTTTGAAAAAGAATCGTACTTTAATATAGGGAGCCCATAGCTTGGAGCCTCGCTCAATCTAACATTTCTGGGAATTATTGCCTCATATACAACCTCACCAAAGTGCTTTTCAACTTCCTGAGCAACCTCCTGTGACAGCTTTGTTCTAGAATCATACATCGTAAGCACAACACCTTCGATTTGAAGGTTCGGATTTAAATTCTGCTGAACCAGCTCAATTGTATTCATCAACTGGCTGAGTCCCTCAAGAGCGTAAAACTCACATTGTATCGGCATAATGATGCTGTCTGCCGCCGCAAGCGCATTAAGCGTAAGAAGTCCGAGTGCCGGCGGACAATCAATGAAGATAAAATCGAAGTCACTCTTTATGCTCTCTAAGCAAGCCTTAAGCTGCAACTCGCGATTCTCAACATCAACGAGTTCAAGCTCTCCGCCCGCAAGATTTATGCTCCCCGGGCATATTTTGAGGTTCTTAACGGAAGTGTCCTTGACTACGGACTTGATTTCTTCCTTATTAATAATGACGTCATACATCGAAAAGGAATTTTCTTTTTCTATTCCAAGCCCTGTCGTTGAGTTTCCCTGGGGATCAACATCAATGAGCAATACCTTCTTGCCTAAATGTGCAATGCTCGCACTTAGGTTGATTGCTGTTGTCGTTTTGCCCACTCCGCCTTTTTGGTTTGAAATTGCAATGATTTTTCCCATAAAATATTCTTCCTTTTGTTTTTAATTTGTGTATATTACATATGATATATTGTTTCTTCAAAAACATCAACCGTTTTTTGCGTTTTTTATAAATGTTTCACGTGAAACAAAAACGGGGTGTTTTGGGCACCCCGATTGCAGTTTTATGAAAAATTGTTTCACGTGAAACACTGTATGTCAGTTGCTATATTCCTATATATCTAGGTTTGATGCTGTTTTTGCGTACTGCTGAATGTATTCTCTTCTGGGTTCAACCTTGTCACCCATGAATACTGTAAACACTTCATCCGCCTTAGTCGCATCTTCCATTTGTACCTGAAGAATAATTCGAGTGTCCGGATTCATTGTCGTCTCCCAAAGCTGCTCGGAGTTCATCTCTCCAAGACCCTTGTACCTCTGAAGGCTGCACTCTTCTTTCTTCCAGCCTTTTTCAATCAATATCTTGTTCAGTTCATCGTCATTGTAGGCGTATTGCTCTTCCTTTCCCTTTGCAATCTTATACAAAGGCGGCTGAGCAATATAGATGTTGCCATTTTCAACAAGCTTCTGCATGTATCTGTAGAAAAATGTGAGAAGTAGCATCCTAATGTGCGATCCGTCAACATCGGCATCTGCCATAATAATAATCTTGCTGTATCTTAGTTTGCTGAGATCAAAATCGTTGCCAATGTTTGTTCCAAGCGCCGTAACAACAGGCATCAGTTTTTCATTGTCGTAAACCTTATCAATTCTGGACTTTTCAACGTTAAGCATCTTGCCCCACAATGGCAGAATCGCCTGGAACTTTCTATCGCGCCCCTGTTTTGCCGAGCCTCCTGCAGAATCTCCTTCAACTATATACAATTCAGTAAATTGGGCATCTCTTTCTGAACAATCTGCCAGTTTGCCCGGTAACGTCGAAAACTCTAAAACGTTCTTTCTTCTTGTGAGCTCGCGTGCTTTTCGTGCTGCATCTCTTGCACGTGCTGCATTTATAGCCTTATCAATAATGCTTCTTGCGATTGCCGGATTCTCCTCAAAATAGCCGCCAAGTCTCTCTGTTACGACCGTCTCAACAAGGCTCCTGACATCTGCATTACCCAGCTTCTGTTTTGTCTGCCCCTCGAACTGTGGTTCCACTATTTTAACGCTTATTACCGCTGTCAAGCCTTCTCTGATATCTTCGCCAAGAAAATTTTTGTCATTCTCTTTTAAATAGTTATACTTTCTCGCATAATCGTTGAAAACCTTTGTAATTGCTGATTTAAAGCCTGTCAAATGGGTTCCGCCCTCTGCCGTGTAGATATTATTGGCATAGCTTAACAAGTTTTCGTTGTATGCACGCGTATACTGCATCGCAATCTCTACATAATTGGTATCCTTAGAGCCTTCATAATATATAACCGGCGCGTGAAGCTCTTCTTTAGCTCTGTTCATATATTCAACATAGGAAATAATTCCACCGTCATATTTCAACGTCTTTTCCATTACATCTTCTGTTCTCTCGTCTCTCAAAATAATTTTGATTCCTCTATTTAAAAATGCCATCTCTCGGAATCTGGTCAGCAGCGTGTCATAATCAAATACAGTCTCTTCAAAAATCGTCGCATCCGGCTTAAACACTGTAGATGTACCTGTCTCACAGGTCTCATCTATAATCTCCAATGGTGTAACCGTTATGCCTTTCTCGTATCTTTGCTTGTGAACCTTGCCTTCTCTGCAGACTGTAACCTCCAGATATTCTGAAAGCGCATTAACAACTGAGGCTCCAACGCCGTGCAGCCCTCCTGAAACCTTATATCCTCCTCCGCCGAACTTTCCTCCCGCATGAAGGATTGTATGGACTACTTCAACAGACGGAATGCCCATCTTTTCATGTATTCCGGTTGGTATACCGGCTCCATTATCAGAAACCCTGATAACCTCGTCCTTCATTATGGTGATTTCGATCTTGTCACATCTCTCGGCCAGTGCCTCATCGATGCTGTTATCAACTATTTCGTAGACCAAGTGGTGCAGTCCTCGCGTCGATGTGTTGCCGATATACATGCTGGGTCTTTTGCGTACAGCCTCCAATCCCTCAAGAACTTGAATCTGATCCGCACCATACTCATCGCTCTCGGGTTTTGTGTTGGCTCCCGTATTTTCCTGACTGTCTAGTTCTTCTAAAATCTGGTTTTCTGCCATATTCTATCTTCTCCTATCAAAAACAATATAAAACCCGATCAACTTGTCTGTTTTCTCGCGTTACCTCTTCTGAAGTTCATTTTTCTCCATTCTGTTTTCTTATGGAGTGTGCCGGCAGCGATTGCCGAAAAATATATTTTGCCATTCCCGGTTACAACGAATGAACACGGCAAAACATTTGGCGAAGACACAACAAACCCGTTTTTCTCTGCGTTATTAAGAAAATTTCTTGTATTTTTTGTGGTTGTCGCGTTATCCATATCCATTATCACCACAATGTCCTTTAGTGGGATAATACGCCCCTCGCCAATATCTAAATACATCCTTCACCTCATAATAATATAGGTAATCGCTTACCTTAATTATTATACCACATTCACCTGTGCAAAACAAACATATGAACTCATAAATTATATGATTTTGGCATCATCAATGTTGAAACATTTCACGTTTTCGCCTAAGTGTCGTTCGTATATGCTCTTGTCTGTGCACGTAATAATTGTTTGCACATTGTAGAGCGCATTTAACAAAAATCCCCTTCTGTTTTCGTCCAGCTCAGACATGACATCATCTAATATAAGAACGGGTTTTTCTTCCGTAATCTCCGTTACAATGTCAATCTCGGCAAGCTTGGCAGCTATCATTGCTGTCCTCTGCTGCCCTTGCGACCCATATGTCTTAATTTCTTTTCCTCCAAGCAAAACAACAAAATCGTCCCTGTGCGGTCCAATAATCGAGACTCCTCTTTTGGCTTCCACTCTAACAGATGCGTCCAGCTTTCTCTTCAGAGCTGCTTCAATCTCTCCAACATTTGCATCGTGTATCTCCTCGCCCTCTTTTCCGGCAACAATATCAAAGTTTATCCCCTCTACACTTAGCGATACTATATACTTTATCTCTAGTTTCTCGCTGCTGTTTGTCAACTTCTTGTGAACCTCATCTGCGTATTTCGACAGACTGCCAATATACTCGATTCGATCCTTAATAATATATGCTCCAAGAAATGCAATTCTCTGATTAAAAACCTCCATCATATCGAGAAAGCTGCCCATGTCGGCCACCTGCTTCACATTCTTAAGCAGTGCGTTTTTCTGCTGAACAACCTTGGCGTACTCTGCTATCCGGCTGAAATATACAGGCTTCAACTGGCTTATTGAAATATCAATGTATTTTCTCCTCTGAGCGGGGCCTTCTTTGATAATCATGAGATCTTCCGGAGCAAATAGAATCGTATTTAGTTGTCCGACAAGGTTAGAAACTCTTGTCTGGTGAACTCCGTTAATCTTAATGTTCTTCCGAGAGTTTCTCCTCAATATGATTTCAATTTCTTCTTCTCTATCCTCTTTCCGAAAATCAAGCTTCATTTTGCATTCATTTTCCCCGTACATAATCATGTCGCTGTCGCTGTTGGTTCTGTGAGATCGGGCAGATGAACAGAAAAAAACGGCTTCGACAATATTTGTTTTGCCTTGTCCGTTCTGTCCGTATATAACATTAACCCCATCGGAAAATTCTATTTCCAACTCCTTGTAATTTCTAAAATTTAAAAGAGTTAAATCCTTTACAATCAATTTGTTTCCTTCTTCTATCGCCTTTTTCTATTTACTTTTTAACCGATGCTATGAGATAAATGAAACCTTCTCCTTCAACCGGAACAAAAATAAATGGGCCGAATTCGGTTACCGATAATATATCCACATAATCATCGTCAATTGCATTCAAAGTCTCCATAAGGTAAACAGGGTTAAAAGCTATTTCAAAGTCTTTACCCTCAGTTCTTATTTCAATAATATCTCTAACGTTTCCAACATTCGAGCTGGAATACACAACCATTCTTTCCTCTTTAATATCAAGTACCACAGGATATCTGTTTTCCTCTGTGGTTATAAGATATGCGCGCCTAACCGCATCGTAGAAAACCTTTCTTCTTACTCTAATCTTCGTTATGTGATTATTAGAAATGATAGACTTATAATTGAAAAACTCGCCCTCTAACAGTCTCGATGAAAATTTACATTTGCCCATGTCAAAGAATATGTGATTTTCAGAAACGAAAATCTCTATTTCTTCATCACTCTGCTGCAATATTTTAGAAATTTCTCTAAGTGTTTTTCCCGGTATAACAACCTTTACAGGTTCTTTGTTCTCTGTTGGCATTTTGCGGAGGGCCATTTTTTTATTATCCAAAGAAACCATAGTTACCATGTTGTCTTCAAACTCAATAAGACTTCCTGTCAGAATCTTTCTGTTCTCATCTGTACTTATTGCAAAAATTGTCTTTGCAATCATGTCCTTCAAATCTTTCTGTTTTATTCTTATGCTTTTCTGGTACTCTGCTTTTGCTTCAACCGGAAATGCCTCCGGATCGTTTCCAATTATTTCAAACTTTGCGTTTTCTGCTGTGAGTTTTACAATATAATTGTCCTTCACTTCAACAGTTATATCTGCCTCCGGAAAACTTCTTATTATTTCACTGAAAAGTCTCGCGTTAATTACTATCTCTCCGTCTTCCTCAACATGTGCATCAACAATATATTCCGCTCCAATATCAAAATCCTTGCCTTTCAATGTTACTGTGTTTTTAATTTTATCTGCAACCACCAAAATGCCCTCGAGAATGGCAAGCGTTGTTCTTGGAGAAACAACATTTCTCACTACAGAAATTCCTTCTGATAAAAGTTGCTTTGAACAAATAAATTTCATTTTTTGATACCTTCCTTTATTATATATATAATGTTTTTTAGTAGTAGTAGTAGTAGGTATTGTTAATACTGTTAATAACCCTAAAAACCAAAAGAATAAAAGGAAAAACAAGAGACGGAAAACTGTGTATAACGTGTACCAATTATTAACACTTTAAACAAGTATCAAATTACTAACAGGGAATCCACAGATACTTATCAACATACTAACATATTTCTGTGGAAAAATCATCTCCCTGTAATAATTTTTACCAGCTCGTCCACAATTGCTCGAGTTTCGGAAGTCTCCTCGTATTCACAAGCAATTTTGTCACACGAATACATAACGGTGGTGTGGTCTCTCCCTCCAAAAAGATCTCCTATCTTGGGGAGAGAAGCATCTGTGAGAGAGCGGCAAAGGTACATCGCAATTTGTCGTGTAAACGCTATTGAGCGGCTTCTTTTCTTAGAGATTAATTCATCCGGCGAAACGTCAAAATATTTCGAAACATAACTGATTATATTTTTAATAGTGAGTTCCTTTTTCTGATTCTTTTTAAACAAATCATGAAGCGAAAGCTTGACCGCTTCAATATCCATTTTGCCCGGATATAAAGAAGAATAAGCAACAAGCTTATTTAGAGCGCCCTCCATGTCACGAACATTGGAGGGAATTTTTTCGGCAATATACCAAAGGATATCGTCGCCAACAACATAATTCTTCTGGGAAGCCTTCTTCTTTAGTATGGCCATGCGCGTTTCAATCTCAGGAAGCTGGATGTCTGCCGTTAAGCCCCACTCAAAACGCGAGAGAAGGCGCTCTTCAAAATTCTTTATGTCTCTCGGAGCTTTGTCGCTCGTAATTACAAGCTGCTTAGAAGAATTATATAAAGCGTTGAACGTGTGGAAAAACTCTTCCTGGACACCTTCCTTGCCTCCGATAAACTGAATATCGTCAACAAGAAGAACATCAATGTTACGATATCTCTCGCGGAACTCTACAGTCTTATTGCTCTTGATTGCGACGATTAGGTCGTTGGTAAAATTTTCGGAGGTTACATAAAGAACCTTTAGTTTTGGGGAAGTCTGTAAAACATGATTGGCAATGGCCTGTAGGATGTGAGTCTTGCCCAGCCCGGAGCCGCCATATAAATAGAAAGGATTGTAAGCATTGGCCGGATCCTCAGCAACCGCTACCGCAGCAGCATGAGCAAAACGATTGTTGTCGCCGATTACAAAATTGTCAAAAGTGTATTTTGAAAATAGTGTTTGAGTAAAAACACCGCCCGTTTTTGAGCTGCCCTGTTTGATTTTGGTAACATCGCCCTTGTCATACTCGCTCTTTAAAACAACGTCAAGCTTATATATTCTTGAGGTAACGTGTTTAATTCCATTTTCAATAAGGCTGCGATATCTGTTGCCAATAAAGTTCTTATGTATCTCCGAATCAACGCCGAGCACAAAAGTATCGTCGTATAAATCCAGCGGAGATATTGTGCGAAAATATGTATCAAAAGCAATCCGGGTTACTTCAGGTTCAAGACACGTCAAAGTATCCTTCCAGACTGTCGAAACTTTCGTTTTCATTTTTAAAGGTCATCCCTTCCGAAGTAGTATTTCGTCATCACGAAAACAGGAAAAAATAATCCTATTTGTTTATCATTAGTAGCGTTTGAAACTCAATGTTATCAAAAAAAAATAAAATATACAATAGAAATTTCAAAAGAAAATAAAAAAAATTGTAAAAATTTGAATAAAAAAATTAAATTGTTTGACATTAATTCCCATTTTGCTATATAATGACTTTGCGTCTTTTGATGCAAACGCGAAATTAACACTTGGCAGGGACGGAGGAAACAAGGATGATAAGAACATATCAACCAAATAAAAGGAAAAGAAAAAAGGTACATGGGTTTAGAAAAAGAATGAGAACCGCTGGCGGAAGAAACGTTTTAAAGAGCCGCAGATTAAGAGGAAGAAAAGTATTGTCAGCTTAAGCAAAAAGGATCACATTCTAGGCAAGTGATCTTTATTTAGTTTGGAGTGGTAAAAGTGATATTTACGGAGTCCCTTAAGAAGAACAGAGATTTTCTATATTTATATAAAAAAGGAAAGTTTTTTGCGGGAAGAATAATGGTAGTCCACTGCAAGCCAAACAACTCAAAGATCAACAGACTGGGCGTATCGGTCAGCAAGAAAGTTGGCAACAGCGTCAGAAGAAACAGAGTCAGGCGGCTGATAAAAGAGAATTACAGGCTCATGGAAGAAAGTATAATTCCCGGGAACAACATAATAATAGTATATAGAAATCTTAAAGAAATTCCGGAATGCGCAGCTTTCAAAAAAGAAATGAAGTACATTTTCAACAAGACAGGTTTATTGAAATGAAAAAGATATTTATTTTCCCTATATTGCTTTACAGAAAATATTTATCCCCGCTCAAAAGGACGCGATGTCCTTATATACCAACTTGTTCAGAGTATGCAATCGAGGCAATCGAGAAACACGGCGTTATTAAAGGCATACTTATGGGAACTTGGCGAATCCTGCGGTGCAACCCATTTAGCAGAGGCGGATATGATCCGGTAAAATAAGGAGAAAAACATGTTTGATTTTATTATGCTTCCGTTGGGACAATTTTTAAATCTTATTTATACGACAATAGCGGGCTACAACTACGGCTGGACTATTGTATTCTTTACAATCATTGTGCGACTGGCAATGATGCCGCTAACATACAAACAGCAGGTTTCTTCAATTGAGATGCAGAGGATACAGCCATATGTAAAGGACTTGCAGGCCAAGTATAAGAACGATAAAGAAAAACTGAATCTTGAAATGATGGCACTATATAAAGAACACAATGTTAACCCGGCAGGAAGCTGTCTTCCAATGTTGATTCAGCTGCCTATCATGATAATTTTATACCAAATTATTACAAGGCCCCTGGCATATTTACTGCGATACCCAAATGAGATTATTTGGAAAATACAAGAGATCGTCGGAGTTGCACCATCATCATCATATCCGGAGATTACGGCTGTTAATTTGATTAAGCCTGCCGCTGATAATCTGCCTAACATGGTTACACAGATAGATGCGGGTGTAGCTGCGCTTGGAACAGGGCTCAGTAATGTTGGCGATAAACTTCTTCAGATGCATAATGGGCTGAATTTCTTTGGACTAAAATTAGGGGTAGTACCCACATATGATTTCGGAAAAATTTCAGCGGATCCGGCACTATATCTTCCGTTGCTTCTGCTTTGCATAATATCAGTCGTTCTCACATTCTTTTCGTCAAAACTTTCAGTGGCGTCAATGAAAAAGAATGCAGCTCATCACAACAAAAAGGATGAAGTAATAGAGGTTGAACGTAATAAGAAGACAAAGGTTAGAACGGCACAACCGGAAAAGAAAGATCCAACAAAAACAATGTCAAACACAATGATGTATATAGGGCCGCTGATGACACTGTTTATCGCGTTTACTGTACCGGCCGGGGTCATGCTTTATTGGACTGCAGGATATGCGATTATGATAGTCCAGCAACTAATAATTAACAGGATGATATATAACAAGAAAGTGAGGGATAGCGCAAATGGGTAATAGTATCGAGAAGACGGGCAAAACCGTACAAGAAGCTGTTGATGCAGCATTGATAGATTTGGGAGTAGCTGAAGACGAAATCAGTGTTGAGATTATTGATGAAGGTTCAAAAGCAAAGCTGGGAATATTTGGCGGCAAGGAAGCCAAGGTAGTAGTGACAGTGATTTCCGATGAGTTTTTAGTTAACAACGGTGAAGCGGATTATTCTGAAACAGATGACGAAGCGTACGCAGAGAAAAATGATATTGCTTATGATTTTCTGATGAGAGTGTTTAGATCTATGGATGTTGATGCGGATATAACGATGTCAGTTGATGAAGAGGGTATTATCAGGGCTGATATTCAGGGTGACAAGAATGCAGGGATGTTTATTGGCAGAAAAGGGGAAGCGATGGATGCGCTCCAGCTGCTTACCAATATTGTTACCAATAAAGATCGTGATTATAAAAAAGTTTGTATTGATATAAGTGGGTACAGAGCTGCGAGAGACGAGTCGCTGAGAAACCTTGCCGAGCGAATGGCTGATAAGGTGGTTAAGACAAAAACCGATCACATGATGGATCCGATGAATCCGTATGAAAGAAGAATTATTCATATGGTATTACAGGATAAGGAACACATATCTACGTATAGCACGGGTGAAGAGCCTTACAGAAAAACGGTAATAGTGTACGAAGAGAATTAATTACAAGGCCCGCAGGTTGCGGGTCTTATACTTTGTTCTAATGTCTAGATGGAAGGTATGGTTAGGATGAGAGAGGATACGATTTGTGCTGTGTCCGGTGGAGGAATTGGCGCCGGAATCAGCAAGATAAGGCTGAGCGGGCCGGATGCAATTCCGATTGCAGATAAGATTTTTGCCGGCGAGTCAAGTCAAGTCGGGGGGCTGGCAAGTGTGCGCAGTCACAGTATCTGTTATGGAGTAATCAGGGATTTCGGCGAGATTGTGGACGAGGTATTGCTTTCGGTTATGAGGGCGCCAAGGACATATACACGGGAAGATGTTGTTGAGATAGATTGTCACGGTGGGATTGTACCTGCACGACGGGTTATGGAACTTCTCCTGCGAAAAGGAGCAAGAACTGCCCAACCGGGCGAGTTTACCAAGCGTGCATTTCTAAACGGACGCATTGATTTATCCCAGGCTGAAGCAGTCATGGATATTATAGAGGCCGAGACGGAAGAGAATGCAAAGGCTGCAGTTGGGCAGCTTGAAGGACGGCTGTCAAAGAAGATAAATGCTGTAAGAAATGAAATCATTGAGCTTCTCGCAAGAATAGAAGTTGTATTTGATTATCCTGAGCACGATGAGGAACAGATAACAACAAAGGCATGTATAGAAAAATTAATTGAAATTAATAACACACTTTCAGAATATGCGGAAAACTATGAGAGCGGCCGAATAGCCAAAGATGGTATAAGAGTTACCATAACCGGGAGTCCGAACGTTGGAAAATCTTCTCTTCTCAACGCGATAGCCGGGTTTGACAGAGCAATAGTAACAGAAATTCCGGGAACGACGCGCGATACAATTGAAGAGCACATCAACGTAAACGGAATAAAGGTTATCCTAACTGACACTGCCGGAATACATGAGACAGAAGATTTGATAGAGAGACTTGGCATTGATCGTGCTCGCAAAGAATTGAGCAAGGCAGACATAGTAATTTATGTTGTAGATATTGCAGAAGAAATTGTGGATATTGCAGAAGAAATTTCTGATGCCATAAAAAATTTACCGGCCGACCTACATGGAAATCCCGAAGATATTTACAGAATAATTGTTTTCAATAAATCAGATATGGTTGATGACCCCGAGGCAAAGGTCGGAAGCGCAGAATTTGAAAAAAATATTCCGAAAAATATTTTTGAAGAATCGATTATTGCATCAGCAAAAGAAAACATAGGTATTGACAAAATATTCGATACGATAGATTATATAGTCAGGAATAAAATTTCCAAAATTCAACTAGAAGAAGTTTTTGTTGTAAGCATGAGACATAAAGATTTAATTATAAAAGCCAAAGAAGCCACAATTGCTGCGCTTGATGCCTGCCAAAATCAGATGACGCTCGACTGCATCTCCGTTGACATCAAAGCTGCGGCAGATTATCTGGGAGAGATAACAGGTGAAAGCACCGGCGAAGATGTGATCAATGAAATTTTCAGCAGATTTTGTTTGGGGAAATAATTTTACTGAGGAAGGAAGAATAATTGAAGATTATAAAATATGACGACATAGTTTATAAGGTCAAGGACATGTGTATTTCCGCCAATTGTAATTTAAATTCAGACATTGTTCAAGCGATTGAGAATGCACAACGTGAAGAGACCGCACCTGTCGCTTCGGATATTCTTTTACAGCTATCAGATAATCATAAGATTGCGAGAGCTGAGCAAATGCCGATTTGCCAAGACACAGGCATGGCAGTATTTTTTGTTGTATATGGGCAGGATGTGCGAATAGAGGGTGGGTCAATCAGTGATGCAATAAATGAAGGAGTAAGACAGGGCTATGCGGCGGGATTTCTTAGGAAGTCTGTTGTGGCTGACCCGATTGAGAGGGTCAACACAAAGGACAATACTCCTGCTGTAATTCACTACGATATTATTGGAGGTAACGAACTAACAATTCATTTTGCACCAAAGGGTTTTGGAAGTGAGAACATGAGTGCCGTTAAAATGTTAAAGCCATCCGACGGAATCGAGGGCGTTAAAGATTTTATTATTCAGACAGTCAAAAGCGCAGGCCCAAATCCGTGTCCGCCGATTGTTGTGGGAGTGGGTATCGGAGGCACAATGGAAAAAGCCGCTATTATGTCCAAGTGGGCGCTGTTTCGGCCGATTGACAAGAGCAGTACAATAAATTATGCAGCTCTTTTAGAAAATGAAATGTTGAACAGGATAAATGAACTTGATATCGGTCCGGCAGGGCTAGGAGGAAAAGTTACAGCACTTGGAGTAAACATTGAAGTTTTCCCAACTCATATCGCAGGCCTGCCCGTCGCAGTCAATATAAATTGCCACGCCACCAGACATGCCACAGCAGTATTTTAATTTTAAAAAACAGAGAGGATTGAAGGATTAATATGAAAACACTTATTGCGATTTACAAACAGAGTATACTGGACACAGTTTTTGAGGACGAAGCTATAAAAAAATTAGCTGCAATCTCAGAAGTTGTCGATTTTGTTACACCGGGAATCCCTTACACAAGTGAGCAGCTGGCTGAAGCAGTTAAGGAGTATGATGTTATTCTCTCTTCATGGGGCACGCCGAGATTTACACCGGAAATTTTGAAAGGAGCAACCAAATTAAAATTTGTGGGACATGTTGCAGGAAGCATGACACACGTGTTCGATCCATATATTTTCGGGACCGGCATTGTATCGGTTACTGCTAACAGAGTAATGGCATTTGCAACAGCCGAGCTTACCGTAACACTTATGCTTGGCGCCGCTTGGGATCTTCACGGATTCAGGGTAAGAATGGAAAAAGGTTTGTGGGATCAAAATGGAAAAGGCACAGTACTCGGACTTGCCGGACAAACAGTCGGATTAATAGGATATGGCGAGATTTCGAAAGAAGTCATTCGGCTTCTCAAACCATTTAACAATAGAATTTTGATATTTTCATCGTATTGTCCACAAGAAGAAGCCGACAAAATGGGATTTGAACTTTGTACGCTTGACGAGCTTTTTCGTACAAGCGACATAATTTCTTTGCACAACACATTAACAGATAGAACAAGAGGAATGATAACCAAAGAAAACCTTGATATGATAAAAGACGGAGCAGTGTTGGTTAATACGGCGCGAGGTCCAATTATCAATCAGGACGACTTACTGGAGAGCCTGAAAGAAAACAGATATTTTGCCGCATTGGATGTTCACGAAAAAGAACCGCTTCCAAAAGATAGCGAATTTTTACAATTGGATAATGTGATATGCACGCCGCACATTGGAGCATTTTCAAAATATTACAAGAACAGAATGGCACTGATGGTTGTCGAAGACCTCGAGCGATGGACAAAGGGTGAAGAACTTGAAGGAAGCGTCAATCTTGAGCAATACCAGCGCATGACAAAAGGTTAATATACATTTGAGAGGAGAACAAAAAATGAAATTATGTTTTAGCACATTAGGATGTCCGGAGTGGGACGTTTGGAAAATTGCAGACAAGGCAAAAGAGTATGGATTTGAGGGCGTTGAGCTCAGAGCAAGAGGGGATAAGCACATTGATGTCACGCTCACAAAAGAAGAGCGCGCAAAAATACTTGCGCATTACAAAGAAAGAGGAATCAAAATTGTATGCCTTGCAGGGTATGGATCATTTAATAAAAAAGATCCCGAGGACATAGCAGAAAACAGAAAAATGATTACTGATTACATTGATTTGGCCGTTGACGTTGAAGCAGATTATATCAGGACATTTATAGGTAATGTTAATCCTGAAAATATTACGAGAGAAGAAGTAGAAAAAATTGCTGTCGAAGAATTAAACATTCTTGGAAAGCTTGCCGCCGAAAAAGGTGTGAAGATAATAATTGAAACACACGATGCTTTCGGAACAGGCAAAAAAGTTCGCAACATTATGAAGGACATTGATAATGAAGGCGTTGCAGTACTATGGGATGTGGCACATTCGATTCATGAGGATGAGAGTATCGAAGAAACCTATGCTATGGTTGGAAGTAAAGTTGTTCACATGCATTTAAAAGATTCTTATGTCGATAATGAGGGCAAAGAAAAGCATTGTTTGGTTGGAGAAGGCGAGATTCCGCTAAAGGAAATAGTTGAACTTATGAAGGGAAAAGGATTTGACGGATATTATTCACTTGAATGGGAAAAGTTCTGGGTCCCCGAAATGGAGGAACCTGAGATTGCTTTCCCTATTTACGTAGACTACATGAGAAGCGTTGATGTATAGGCATTTAGGGAAATCTTTTTACAAAAAATTTACATCTTGTTATAGATTTCTTTTTTAACCCGTGTTATAATTGCTTCATTGTGATGCAGTTTGCACATTGTATTTTTTTGTTTATGAATAATAGAGTTGGGTAGGTGAACATAATTGGCAAGTGCTTCGAAAGAATCAAAAGCAAGATTAAGAATAGAGAGTGTTGAGAATAAAAAAACCGATGCTGCTTTGAGACTTAAGAAAATCTTAAGAAGTTTTAACAAGCCCGGCATAGAGATACAGAAAGAATCTACCAAGAAGGGCAACTTGGTTGCCACAATCAACAAAAAGATTTCAAAAATCAATGCTGAAGCAATTGACATGGAAGTTAGAATTTTCAATCTTGAGCAAGATATTAAATCAATAGATTCTGATGTTGCCGATAATGTATTTTCGAGAGAAGACGGCGACAGAAGAATAAGTGACAAAGCAGCTCAAATTGAAGAATTAAAAATCAAAGTTTTAGAGGCTAGAAAGCAAGCCGCAGCTCAAATCGAACCTTTAAATGACGAGAAAGAAGCACTTCTGGTTCAAATAGATGAACTCGAAGAAAAGTTTGTTCTTGAAGCTAAGAATGCCGCCGCAAGAATGCGCAAATACAATATTGGTGTTGAAGCAGGATATAACGCAGAAAAAGAAAAGCTCGACAGGATGGAAGAAAAAGGCAAAAGCAAACCTGCTGATATTAAAAAACAAGCGGTTAAAGTTGAATTAGAACAGTACAAGTTAAAAGTTGCAACAGAAATAACTGAAAGAGCAGAGACCGGCAACGTACCCAGAAAGGTTGAAACAATATTTGGGCAGATATGGATGAACAGGCTGCTTTATTTTTTGATTTTACCCTCGTTCCTCATGTCCTGCGTATTTTCATATTGGCCGATGTACGGTGTCCTTATGGCATTTCAGGATTTCGATGTTAAGAAAGGTGTTTTTGGAAGCACATGGAATGGGCTGACAAACTT
>JANYKE010000149.1 GCA_025361685.1 Eubacteriales bacterium
TGATAAACACGAAGACGCTTACAACGAATCTCTCTACACTCACATCGGCAAACATCTAAAGTATCTCGGAATAATGTAACAAAAAAACCTGTAACACTCAGAGCGGGAAGCATTTAGTGCTTCTCGCTTTTTTATTTTAAAAAATCAAAACCTTTGTCTTCATCACCTATGTGGTAATATTAGTAATTTCTTCGAATAAGTTATCCTAATTTTTCACCACAGGCGGGACAAAATTCAGAAACGTTTGGGCTCTCTTTTCCACATTTAGAGCAGGTTGTCATGCCTCTTAATTCAACAAGCTGAGCCTTGAATTTTTCTATCTCTTCTAATGTCAAATTAATTGTGTTTATGATTTCAGCCGGAATCGATTCTGTTTCGATGTTACTGTGAATATCATATGCAGTCTTGCCAAGTTTGATATATAGATCATTTAGTTCGTTGTTTAAGCTGCGGATATGAAAATTAACTGATGCGGTATTTTTCACATTGACTGCTTTCTCTCCTGCTGATTTTGCAAAATCCCCAACAGCAGTTGCAGCTATTCCGGCTCCGATTTTTGCCTTTTCAAAAATTTCATCTGTCTTGTCTTTTATGTCTTTTGAATCCATTATTATTTCCTCCCATAAAAATTATTTTATTAATTTCATGGCAACGGCATCAAATACTTTGTCTGCCCGCGCCAGAGAATTTTCAAGAATTACGCTCGTCTCTTTGTTGAGCTGTTCTGCATATTCACGATCCTTCATAAGCTTTGTGTTAATGAAAACATTTAACGATGCACCTTGAATTGCGGCCTTGCACATAATCACACCGACACCAACATCGCTAACTGCAATAACACTTCCCTTTGTAAGAAGTTCCTCGTGCAATGCAATTGCTTCTTGAGTCTTGCGCATAATTTCAATTGGCACGAGCGAAGCTTTTTTGAGGGCGGCTTCCATAATGGTATCTTTCTCTTTTTGCTGTTCCTCAGTATCTTTCGGCAACGAGTATGCTCTCGAAAGCGGTTCGAAAACCTCGGCATCTTTCCTTATCAATTCAAGAAGATCATGTCGAATCGCACTAGCCTTTTCCAAAATGTATTCGAGATCTTTTTCATACTCAGCATATTTTTTCTTACCAACAGTCAGGTTTGCAACCATGCTTCCGAGTGCCGTACCAATCGCACCCGCCAGAGCACTCGCACCGCCGCCGCCCGGGATCGGGGACTTTGAAGCCAGCATTGCCAGGAACTCATCATAAGTAACATTTGTATTCATCAACATCTCCTAAATCACGAAATAGAATATACACCTTTAACCATAACCCAAACGTCCCCGCCAACCGCGATCACACCTCGACCATCACTCCTCGAAACCAGAAGCATATTGTTGAGCGGAATCGTAGCATCGTTAGCTAGATCAAGACCCGTGGTCATGTTGGCGATATTGCCGCTCGCCGCCACCGGGACAACAGCCTTAGCTGTACCCGAACGCAGAACAATTTCTGTACCGTCGTATCCGGTCAGCGTTTTGCCGCTCGTCAACAAAACCGCAGTGTATGTTAGTGTTGTGATTTTTCCGTCCGCAGGTTCTGGTGTATTTTGAATAATATATTCGGACACAACGCTCATCTGAGCCTTAAGACTGCTCGAATCATTCTCGACTGTCTGCAGACGAAAATGTAAAATATTAACCTTGTTATCGACATAGTCGCGGGTCACTACAACAAGCGGACTGCCCGCAGCACGAATAGGACTTGCAATAAATATTGAAAATGCAGAAAAGACAACCATGACGCCTATGCATATAAAAATAACAACCTTCATTTTATCAGAAACATTTTTCATGAGATAAACCTCCCAACGACCACATTATACAACAATCACCCTCGCTTGGCAATATAAGCAAACTATTTACCACTGCAGAATTTTTTGCAATAACGCAAATAGAATTTATTTTTGAAGTGAGTTATGCTACAATCGGCGTATCATTTTACAATGAAGCGGGACAACTCTAATTCTCAACAATTAAGTTTTTACAGGAGGATATAATGAAAAAAGTAATGATGTTTATGATGCCATC